>CAVKDD010000112.1:0-5333 GCA_963654845.1 Acutalibacteraceae bacterium
ATCTAAATGTTTATTCAAATCCTCTTCATCAATGATTGTATGCTCAAAATAACGATTTTGCCATACATCAATTTTGTCGTAGGTCGGCATTGCTATGCCGACATTTTTAGTAAAATTATACTTTATCGAACGAATAATTTTAGGATACTGATTTATATCATCAGGTTTTAACAATAAATGAATATGATTATCAAGCACTACATACCCGACAATATCATAATCATAAAAATTTTTAGTTTGCTCAATAGCAGAAATCAAAGAAGCAATATTCTCCAACAATATAAATCTTCTATCTTTCGTTACTATTGTTATAAATAAAATAGAATTAGGAATAAACACTCTTTTATATTTCATCTATTTTACAACCTATTGTTGACATGAAAATGCCAACCTGCCTTTCTTTATCTTGGAATGTCGGCATGGCAATGCCGACCTACGTTGTACCATATTTTTATTATTGTTGTCGGGATAGCAATCCCGACCTACTTTGTTCACCTACTACCTTTTTTATCTTTGGATGTCGGCATAGCAATGCCGACCTACTTTGTTTATCTACTGCAGTCGGCTTTGCTGGTTCAATTTATGCCCCATACGATAGAAAATATCCCGAAGCGGAAACTTCGGGATATTTGTCTTATTTATCTTCCAAACCTTTGCGTTTGTAAAAATCCTCGATAAATCCTGTGTTGAACTTACCGCTCATAAACACCTCATCTTCAATAATTGCTTGGTGGAACGGAATTGTTGTTTCAACACCTGTTACAACATATTCTTTCAACGCACGGTACATTCTGCGGCGTGCCTCGTTACGATTACGTCCCCAACAAATCAACTTACCAATCATTGAATCGTAATATGGCGGAATTTCGTAATCTTGGTAAACATGCGAATCAACTCTTACACCAAATCCGCCAGGAGCCAAGTAACCTGTGATTTTACCCGGGTTTGGCATAAAGTTTTTCATTGGATTTTCAGCATTGATACGGCATTCAATCGCATGACCTTTTAGGTGAATATCGTCTTGTGTATAACTCAATTTTTCACCCGCAGCAACCAAAATTTGTTCTCTTACGAGGTCAACGCTTGAAATCATTTCAGAAACGCAGTGTTCCACCTGAATTCTTGTATTCATTTCCATAAAGTACCATTTACCGTCATGGTCTAACAAAAATTCACAAGTTCCCGCACCTTCGTAATTGATAGCTTTGGCAGCACGAACAGCCGCAGCTCCCATTTCTTTTCTTGTTTCTTCGTCAATCGCAGGAGAAGGTGCTTCTTCCAACAATTTTTGGTGCCTACGTTGGATTGAACAATCTCTTTCGCCCAAGTGAACAACATTTCCGTAACTGTCACCCAAGATTTGAACCTCAATGTGACGTGGGTTTTCAAGGTATTTTTCTGCGTAAACATCAGGATTACCAAAGAAATTTTTAGCCTCAGATTGGCAAAGTTCCATATTTAGTTGAACTTCGTCATCATTTCTGCAAATTCTCATACCTTTTCCGCCACCACCTGCAGTAGCCTTCAAGATAATCGGATAACCTACACGGTTAGCAAACTCTTGAACTTCCTCAACGGTGTGAACAATGCCTGTTCCCGGAGTTACGGGAACATTATTTTCAATCATAGTTTTACGGGCAGTAGCCTTGTCACCCATTTTTTTCATCGCCTCAGAAGACGGTCCGATGAATTTTATACCTTGTTTTTCGCAAATCTCAACGAAATCCGCTCTTTCAGACATAAAACCGTATCCAGGGTGAATTGCCTCAGCCCCTGATACCATAGCCGCCGACATAATTGCAGGAATGCTCAAATAGCTGTCCGCACTTTTTGCAGGTCCGATACAATATGCTTCGGTTGCAAGTCTTACATGCAACGAATTTGCATCAGCCTGTGAATAAATCGCAACTGTCGGAATCCCTAATTCTCTACACGCTCTGATAATTCTTACTGCAATTTCGCCTCTATTGGCAATTAAAACTTTTCTAAACATTTTTACAAATATCCCTTACTAAAACAAAGAAGTGAACGAATTGAAACCCGTTCACTTCTTGAAATTTTATATTACTCTACATATAACAAAACTTGACCAAATTCAACAGGTTGACCGTCTTCAACACAAATTTCAACGACTTTACCTGAAACTTCTGATTCAATTTCGTTCATCATTTTCATAGCTTCCACGATACAAACAACATCGCCTTGTTTGATTGTTGAACCGACAGTAACGAACGGTGCAGCATCAGGAGATGGAGACTTGTAGAAAGTACCCACCATTGGAGATGTAATTGGTGTACCTTTTTTAGCAGGAGCAGGAGCTTCGGCACTTGGAGCAGCAGGTGCTGCAATCGGTGCTGCCGCAGGAGCTGCAACAGGAGCAACAACTTGTGGTGCTGAAGTTACAACTACGTCTTTTCTCAAAGTGATAGCTTGTTCACCGTCTTCAAGAGAAATCTCGGTCATGCCTGTTTCTGCCAATATTTTTGCTAATTTTTCAATATAATCTGTTTCAAATTTCATATTATTTTCCTTTATACTACCGAATTTAGAATTAAAGATAACTAAAAACTAGCATCTGTCTAAGTATTCATTAGTTCTTGTATCAACTCTGATTCTGTCGCCGTTAGAAACGAAGAACGGAACGTTAACAACCGCACCTGTTTCAAGAGTAGCAGGTTTAGTACCGCCTTGAGCAGTGTTTCCTTTTTCGGCAGGCGGAGTATCAACAACTTCCAACTCAACGTGAGCAGGAATATCAACACCGATAATTCTACCTTCGTGAGTCAAAATCATAACGTTCATATTTTCTTTCAAATATTTAACACCTGAACCGATTTGAGCTTCTTCAACGTGCATTTGGTCATAAGTTTCGTTATCCATCATCACATAAGCAGAACCTTCTTTATATAAATATTGCATTTCACGTCTGTCAAGAGTAGCTTTCGCAACTTTTTCACCTGCTCTGAAAGTTTTTTCAACAACTTGACCTGTGATAACGTTTTTCAATTTAGATCTGACAAATGCAGCACCTTTACCCGGTTTTACATGCAAAAATTCAACAACTGTCCAAAGACCGTTATCGAGTTCAACTGTCAAACCTGTTTTAAAATCGTTTACTGAAATCATATTTTTCCCCTTTATAAAAATAATATCGTTTTTAACTTAGAATAACACAAATATTCCAATTTGCCAACTGATATGAAACAGGTTTACAAATATTCCGTTACAAAAGAAAAATTTATGGTAAAATAAGGGCATGATTACAAGATATTCAAGAGAAGAAATCTCAAAAATTTGGGACTTAAACACAAAATTTGATTACTATTTAAAGGTAGAACTTGCGGTATGCGATGCTTACGCACAATTAGGTACAATTTCGCAAGATATTGCAGACCAAATCAGAAAGAAAGCGACTTTTTCGGTAGAAAGAATTGACGAAATCGAAAAAGAGGTTCGCCACGATGTAATAGCGTTTTTAACCTGTGTAAACGAAAGTCTTGGCGATTTGGGACGTTATGTTCATGTCGGCTTGACCAGTTCTGATGTTATTGACACTGCGTTTGCCTTGCAAATTCAAGACAGCGGGAAAATTATCGAAAAAGATTTGGAACAAACGATTTTAACCCTGAAAACCCTTGCGAATAAGCACAGAAACACGATTTGCATAGGGCGTTCGCACGGTATTCACGCAGAAATTATGACCTTTGGTGTCAAAATGTGTTCTTGGATTGATATTCTTGAACGTCAACAAGAAAATTTCACCCACGCACTAAATCAAATTCGTGTAGGGCAAATTTCAGGACCTGTCGGAACTTACAGCAACATTTCGCCCGAAGTCGAACGAATTACCTGCGAAAATTTAGGACTAAAACCCGCAAGAGTTTCCACCCAAATTATCGCAAGAGATTACCACGCCTACTTTATGCAATCCTTAGCACTAATCGCAAGCGTTATTGAACAATTCGCAACAGAAATCAGACACTTGCAAAAAACTGAAGTTTTGGAACTTGAAGAAGGCTTCGGCAAAGGTCAAAAAGGTTCTTCGGCAATGCCACACAAGAAAAACCCTGTTTTGAGCGAAAATCTTTGCGGACTTGCCCGAGTTGTCCGTGCAAATTCTATCGTTGCACTGGAAAATATACCGCTTTGGCACGAAAGAGATATTTCTCACAGTTCCGCAGAAAGAATTATTTTCCCTGACAGCCTGATTTTGATAGATTTCATGTTGCACAGATTTAATTCTTTAATGGAAAATATTGTAGTTCACGAAAAAAATATGTTGAAAAATACCGACAAATTCGGCGGTATCGTATTTTCACAAAAAGTTTTGCTATCACTTGTTGCAAAAGGTTTGACAAGAGAAGACGCCTACACAATCGTTCAGCGTAACGCTCTTGATGCTTTTCAAAATGACGGCAATTTCAAATTGAACTTGGAAAAAGACCCCGAAGTTACAAAATTGCTGACCCAACAAGAAATCGACAATATTTTTGATAAACAAACTTTCTTGCAAAATATTGACGGAATTTACGATAGAGTCTTGGGGTAAATTGAATAATAAAATAATTACTTATTCGATTTTTGCCAATAACTCAATGGTTTATATAAAATATCCCAATAAGATTTTGAACTATCACCGGGATTGATTTCACGATGTGCCCAGTAATAACAACCTTGTTGATTATATGAATTTTTAATAGTTGGATTGCAAAGAACGGTATATGACTGGTCCGGTCCGGCAATCGAGCGGTAAATAAAAACATCATATCCGGGACGGTTTGGCCCCTTCATTCCATTTGTATCAAAAGTAAAATAAATATATCCAGGGAAAGTACCACCATCAATCCCCGCACTTATAGATGAAACGAGCATTCCGTTCGGTAAAAGATATCCACCCCCCATTTGACAACTCATGGTTTCTCCCATCATTGTATGACAACCTTGTCCTTTAGCAATTATATGATAATAGAATTCAGAACCGCTAACATAAATAGCACCTTTAAATTGATTTTTCCACGCTTCGTTAATCGCAGGAATTTGAGCTTTTAAATCCTTGAACGCTTGCCCTCTTCCTCCATCTGCACTTACTCCTTCAATTCTCAAATCCGACAAATCCATACCAACTTCATTTGAGGCATTGAGTAACGCTTGATGAATTATTGCATCAGCAGTTTTAAATTGATTTTTCAAAACCTTCACCTTGTAATTTGTAATTAAACTCGGTAAAGTCATCGCAGCAATTACACCGATTATGCCCAATGTTATCAATACTTCCGCTAGCGTAAAAGCTCGTTTTTTCATGTTTTCGTGTACTCCTTTTCATGTCTTTCGTG
>CAVKDD010000113.1:0-5260 GCA_963654845.1 Acutalibacteraceae bacterium
TGGCGGAGCCCCGATTGTTTCGCAAGAAGGCGATACTTTGGTTTATAATTCAAAGCAAACTTTCGGATATGATTTTAACGAAATTAAACCTGTGTTGGAAGAAATCGGAGCGTTGGAAAAAGCGGTTAAACTTAATACAGGCTTTATTGACAGATTGGTTAACGGAAGAAGTTTGGACGAAGAGAAGAAAGAAATTATCAAAAATGCCAGACAAGAATTAACTGAAACAAGAAATATTCAAGTAATTAAAAATAAATAATAGGAGAAAAATTATGTTGGAAAAATTCGGCGCATTTTTTAAAGAACCTCCGATTGCCGAGCCTATTCAAGACACTGAAAAAGTGGATTCAATGTATAAGCATTGGCGATTGAGAATTTTTTATGCGTGCTTTATCGGTTACACAATTTTCTATTTGTGTAAGAAAAATATTGCGGTAGCATTACCGGGAATTATGGAAGAATTCCATTATTCTGCAACTGAACTTGGTTTGTTAGGCAGTTCGCTTTACTTGACTTACGGTATCGGTAAGTTTGTAAACGGCGTTTTGGCTGACGGTTCGGATGTTAGAAAATTCTTCCCTACAGCGTTGTTAATGACAGCACTTGCAAATATTTTGTTTGCACTTGCTCCAAACGTAGTCGGAATTTTCGGCTTGAGCTCTAAAATGTTTGCAATGGTTCTTTTATGGACATTGGCTTTCTTGTGGGGCGTAAGCGGTTGGTTCCAATCAGCAGGTTTTCCTGCAGTTGCAAAGAGTTTGACTTATTGGTATTCAAATTCAGAACGTGGTACAAAATGGTCTTTGTGGTCTTGTTCTCACCAAACAGGAACTTTCTTGAGTTTCATTTTGGCAGGTCACATTGCCGCACATTTTGGCTGGAGAGCCGCATTTTTAGTTCCGGGTGTTTTGGCGGTAATCACTGCTTTGTGGTTGTTTGACAGACTTCGTGACAGACCGCAATCTTTGGGCTTGCCTGACGTTGAAGTTTACAGAAACGAACCTGTGAAAGAAAAATCAGCAGATGAGAAAAAAGAAGAAGATGACATGACTTATGTTCAAATCTTCAAAAAATATGTTTTGTGTAACAGAACACTTTGGTTATTGGCGATTGCTTATATTTTCGTTTATATCATCAGATTTGGTGCTGAAGATTGGATGATTATGTATTTGAAAAACGCTAAGGGTATCAAACTTGAAGATGCAACAAATATGATTGCTTCTTTGCCGCTTGTTGGTATTTGCGGAACTGTTTGTGCGGGCTTGATTTCAGACAAATTGTTCAAGGGTAAAAGAGCTCCGGTTAACCTTCTTTATTTGGTGGGTGTAATCCTTGCGGTTATTGCTTTGAAATTCAATACAAATCCAATGCTTAACTATGTAATCATCGGTTTGTTGGGGGCATTCACTTATGGTCCTCAAATGATGATTGGCGGACTTTGTGCGGTTGAATCAAGTTCTAAAAAAGTGGCATCTGCCGCTTCAGGATTTACTGGAACTTTCGGTTATGTTGGTGCATTTTTGTCAGCAACAGGTACAGGGTTCTTGGTTGATAAATTGGGCAAAAACGGTGTTCAAAACTGGGACGGAGCAATCTATTTTTGGTTGGCTTCAGGTATAATTTGCTTGATTATCTGTGCAATCCTTGCTATTGATGAATATAAGAAAGATTCAAAGAAAGCATAAGATTTGTTTGAGTAGTTTTTAGAGTCGAGGCTGTTGGTATTCACCAACAGCCTCGACCTTTTGTTAATAAATAAAGTTTGTTAATATTGTAGGGTGGGAAAAACGGAGTGGTTCCCACCAATTTGTCCTTGTGAAAACTTAATTATGCGAATATAAAAATCCTTACCTGTCAATGAGTGAAAAATCTTTTGGCAACTCGTTTTCAATCAAGTGCATCAGTTGAGAAATCGGCATGCCTAACGCTTCGCTTATTGTCCACAAAGAAATGAGTTTCGGCTCATTTATACCGTTTTCTATGCGACTTAGCAACGATTTTTGAATGTCAAACTCGTCAGCAAAAAGCCTTAGTGATTTGTTTTGCTTTTCTCGTTCCTGCTTGATGATTTTGGCAAGAATTTCAAGAATTATTTTCGAGTTTTGGCTGTTTGTGTGTTGCATATATAGAAATAATATGTTAAAATTTTCCCATAGTTTTCTATATATAGAACGGAGCAAAATATGAAAAATTTGAAAGGTTTTACTTTAGCGGAAGTATTGATTACATTGGGGATTATTGGCGTGGTTGCGGCAATGACCATTCCTGCCTTGATGAATAATATTCGAGCAACAAAATTGAAAAGTCAATTTAATAAGGCACATGCTGAGGTGCAACTTGCCTACAAAATGATGGCGGATAACGAATCGGTTGCCCCGAGCGATTATGCCAAGACTGCAAGTTTGTACAAACGATTTATAAGGTATTTCAAATCGGGGTTTGATTGCGGAACGAATGATACAAAAATGAACACAAATTTACCGTGTTATGCGAAAAGTCTTACGCCGTATAAAACTTTTGACGGGAAAAATAATGTTACGGGAAGCTGGTTTGATGACGGTCAAATTGGTCTAATGGACGGAGTTTTGGTACTTGTGGAAAATTATCAGGGACGTCTGTGGATTTCGATTGATATTAACGGCTATAATAACCGACCGAATCAGTGGGGATTTGATTTGTTCACCTTTGAGGCTACCGATGACGGGCTGATTCCAATGGGGAACGCAAAGACAAGTTACAATGATAAAGATAAATACTGCGACCCGACAAAATCCGATTCGATGAACGGCATAACATGTGCCGAAAAAGCTGTCAAAGACCCGAATTATTTTAAGGATTTGTATAAAAATTATAGGAAGTAAGCGTTTTATTCGCAAAAATTTTCTAAATTTTCAGAAGGACGAGCCATTTGGTAGGCTTGCCATGTTGTCATTCTGAACTGACTAGAAAATTGGTTGAGAGGAACTCGAAACGTAATTTTCTGTTCCTACTCGGTGATTCAGAATCTCTTTAATAATCAAAATAAAACAAATAGTTAAGCATCAAAAACCCTTGTAAAACCTTGACATGAAGAGACCCTGAAACCAGTTCAGGGTGACCTTTCTTGTAAAATTGTTTTGTAACTGTCGGTTGGGCATACTTGCCCAACGAGTGAAAAGGCACTCTCTGATTGGAATATAACCATTTAAAAAGTAGGTTGGCATTGCTATGCCAACAGCGTGATTTTAAGTGTCGGGATAGCCATGCAAAAATATTAAAACAAACTCAACTGTTTTTGTTTTTCAAAATGTTTTTTTAAAAATGATGCTCGGTGGTATTTTGTTAAACCGTATTTGTCAATGGCTGCCAAGTGTTCGGCGGTCAGGTAGCCTGCGTTTTTGCCCCAGTTATATTCGGGAAATTCTTGGGCAAGGTCTTGCATATATCTGTCACGGGCAACCTTTGCCAAAATGCTTGCCGCGGCGATTGATGCGGATTTACCGTCCCCTTTTATTATGAATTTTTGCGGAAATCGGTAATTTTTAATCAATTTATTTCCGTCAACAAGGGTTATGAAATCTGTCAGTTTTGCCTGTGTAATCACATTTTCGCACGCAAGTTTCATTGCTTTTAGTGAGGAATTTAAAATATTTATGCGTTCGATTTCTTCAACTTCAACATTAACAATAGAATTTATTGTGCTGTTCAAAATCGTGTTGTATAGACTGTCACGAACTTTTGCAGATAGTTTTTTGGAATCGTTCAACCTTGCTAAATCGGTCATTAATGACTCCGTAAACTCAGGGAAATACACGGCTGCCGAGAAAACTCCGCCTGCGGCAGGTCCTCTGCCTGCTTCATCCGTTCCGACTACGGCGTTAAAATTTTTGTCAAATTCAAACAATTCCTTCATAAATTAAACCCTTTTTATCTGTTCAAACAATTTTTCAAAAGTTGGAAACGAGATGTTCACCCATTCAAATTCGTCAATCGAAATTTCTTTTTCCGTGACAAGTCCTGCAACGTACAAACTCATTGCAAGTCTGTGGTCATTATATGTTGAGACCGCACAAGCCCCTTTTAGCGGTGTTTTTCCTTGTATAATCATGCCGTCTGAGGTTTCTTTTATATTTGCTCCGAGTTTTTTCAGTTCTGTCACGACTGCGGTTATTCTGTCGGATTCTTTGTTGCGTAAATCTGCGGCATCTGTGATTGCCGTTTCGCCTTCGGCTTGGGTCGCAAGTACCGCAATTACAGGGATTTCGTCAATCAATCTCGGTATAATATCGCCCGAAATCTCACAACCTTTGAGGTTTGAGTATTCAACTTTTATATCGCCGACAAGTTCGCCGCAAACTTCTTTTTGGTCTAAAATCGTGATTTCTCCGCCCATTTTGCGTACGACATCAATAATTCCCGTACGGGTCGGGTTCAAACCGATATTTTTCAGGATTAGACTTGAATTTGGCACAATCAAGCCTGCAACGATAAAGTACGCCGCCGAAGAAATATCACCGCAAATCGTCATTTCTATAGGTTTTAATTCCGATTTTTCGATAGTTACGGAGTTTTGGTCGGTGGTAATTTTTGCACCCATATATTTTAATAAGATTTCGCTGTGATTGCGTGACAGATAGGGTTCTGTTATTGAGGTTTTGCCGTTCGCAAACAAACCTGCAAGCAAAAGACAAGATTTTACCTGAGCCGAGGCGATTTTTGAAGCGTAATCAATCCCGTGAAGTTCTGTTCCAGTAATCGAAAGCGGTGCTTTGCCGTCTTGAGAGGAGATTATTCCGCCCATTTGGGTTAGAGGTTCAATAATTCGTTTCATCGGACGTTTTGAAAGACTTTCGTCCCCGAACAGGACGGAATTAAAGTTTTGCCCTGCCAAAATTCCCGAAACCAAACGCATTGTTGTTCCTGAATTTCCGCAATCTAAATTTTGGGCGGGGTTTGTAAGTTTTCCTGTTGAATTGATAATAACTGTGCCTTGTTCGACTTCTTCAATATCAACTCCGAGATTTTGGAAAAGTTTGAGGGTCGAATGCGGGTCTTGCCCGTCTGAAAAATTTTTGATAATCGAACGACCTTTGGCAAGTGACGGGAAAATTATCGCACGATGAGATAAAGATTTGTCTGCAGGAATTTCGATTTCGCCTCTTAAATACTTGAAATTTTTGGTGATATTTTTTTGCATAAAACAATGTTAGCATAAAATCCTCTGTTTATATCATTTAAAAAAGAGAATATATGTTATGATAAAATTGTTATGAATAAGAAT
>CAVKDD010000114.1:0-5222 GCA_963654845.1 Acutalibacteraceae bacterium
CCATTTAAAGGGACATACTCAGACATAAAGAAAAACTTAAATAAAAAAGACATAAAAAACATGAATGCTACAAAAAGACTGCAAACACAAAGTTTAAATATTTTGTGTAAAATCATTGCTCCGATATACGAACAGGTGGTATTCCATAGAAAGGCTTTAAATATGCACCAACAAAGTGTAGTTTTGAAAATAAAAAAGCCTGAGGGTGATTTAATAGAAATTTTAAACAACTTGGAACACAAAGATATATTTCCAATAAAAACTGAAAATATATGGTACTACATAAAAAATTATAACAAATCTAAAACAGCTCCAAAGGTTGAATGTGAAATTCTTGCTGATATGAAACTGCAGAACGGAGAATTGATTTGTTCATCAATTTATAACAATATTTTACCGCAACTATTTGAAAACCTCAAAAAAGATTTAGCAGACTTTGTCACTATTCCACCTGTAGATTCTATTGAATATCTCTACGACAATGAAGATTTTGACGAAGATGAATATTAGAAAAATCCATAATTCAACAGAAAAAATTAAATAAAGGAGTTTTTGTGGCTCTTGATTTTAATTGTTGCAATTATTTTAAATAGTAAAATTTCAGAGAAACACCTCATATATTTTTAGGTGTTCTTAAAAATCCTCGAACTTCTGAAACATAATCAGGACAATAAAAAAGAGTCCCTGAGGACTCATATTTTAATAATGGTGGAGGATAGGAGACTCGAACTCCTGACCCCCTGCGTGCAAAGCAGGTGCTCTACCAATTGAGCTAATCCCCCGTTCGGGTTGTGCGACTTTCGCCTCACATTTATTATTATATTTGCTGATTTTTTTTTGTAAACCCCTTTTTTAAAAAAAGTTTTAAATTTCGTCAAATTTTTGTCAAAAACTCACAACTTCAAGATTTTTAAACCAAAATTTGCCCCCTCACGCACAAGGAGTCCGTCAAAATCGTGCAAAAAACTTCAAATACCCGTTTTCTATTTTCTATTTTCCACAAAAACTATTCTTCTACTGCCGAAATTGGAGCAAGTTTTCCTTCTTTATATTCAATCAGGCATTTTGCCAACTGATCGGGGCAACTCGTTGTTTTCATTCCACAAGCAATTCCAGACAATTTTTCAATCACTTCATCAACCGTCATGCCGGTAATCAAGCTCTTTATCCCCTTCAAATTGCCATTACAGCCTCCGTAAAAATCCGCATCTATAATTCTGCCATTGTCAATTTTTACTTGCATTATTTGGCAACAAGTACCTGTTGTGCGGTATTGTACAACATCAATTTTATTTTCTTCACTCATTTTCAACTTCTCCATTCTCAAGTATATTCTAGCACAAATTCAAGGGTTAAATGTACATATTTATAAATCTGTCATCGCCTGCTTCAATTTTTTTCATCAACAAGGTAACATAATTCATATTGTCATAGCTTTTATTTTTTTCAAAAATTTTCATTGCCGACTGCAATTTATACATCGCAGAATCAGGGTGTTTACGCCTTGTCAATTTTGCAATTTCAGTCTGAACAAACGCAAGCATCATTTCGTAAGACTGCTTAGGTGCGGCCTTTCTGGTAACAGTATGATAAGAAGCCACAGAATCTCTATAATTCATTGTAACGTGTTTCAAACATCTTTCCTGCTCATACAAAACGTCCAAATATTCCATCAACTTATCATATTTTCCGCTGTAAATTTTTCGCAAATCATTCAATCTTGCCATCATGTGAACATAATCACCGTTCATTCTTGAAATATCGTACCCTTTTTGTGCAAAATATTCCAAATTATGCGGAAAATACTCATTAACCTTGCACAACGTACTCATAACAATTCCCGCAAAATCCAACCTGTCACGCTGAACAAGTTTATCAGCCAAAATATCCGCCTGTTGGCAAAAATAATCCTCATGATGATTTCTTTCGTACAAAGTTCTCAATTTGCCAAATTCACGAGCAAAAAAATCAGGTGTCACACCTTTTTTATGTGAAACAATATATTTTCCAAACTGTTTAATATCAGGAATAAATGGGGGCTTTTGCAGAATTATTGACATACACTACCTTCTACAATAAATAATGAAAATGAACTTTCAAAATTGCCTGATTTTGAGAAAATATTAAAAAATATAACAAATTATCAGCATGTACAAAGCAACTTTACTTAAAAGCCCCCTTCCAAATCACATTTTTCATATAAATCAGCGACCATGCCTATTAGGCATGGTCGCTTCATGTTTCGTGTTTATTTAATGTTGTTTATTTTATGGCTTCTGCACAATCAGGGCAAATACCGTGTTCATCTAACGTACGATATTTCCAACATCTTGTACATTTTTCGCCTTGAGCCTTTGTAACCCAAACGGTGTAACCGTCTTCTGTGTATTCATTCAAAACGTCACTCGGAGCAACATCCGACAAAGTTGCTTGAGAAACGATATAAATATCAGCCAAGTCTTTTTCATTTGCTTTCAAAACGGAAGTATCCTCAGCTTTTATTATCACTGCAACTTCAAGTGAACTTCCGACTTTTTTGTCTGCTCTCAACGGTTCAATCGCTCTTGATACAACTTGACGAGATTTCAAAACCTTTTCAAAATCGGTTTCAAGTTGCGGATTTTGCCATTGCGGATTAACTTCAGGCCAATCCGACAACAATATACTAATCAAACCTTTTCTTTGATTTTCAGGAATATTTTGCCAAATATCTTCTGCTTGGTGAGGCATTACAGGTGCCAAAATCTTAACCAAAGCCATTAAGTTCTCATACAAAACTGTTTGGCAAGCACGGCGAGATAATGACTTTTTGCCTGCTGTATATAATCTGTCTTTCACAATATCAAGATAGAACGAACTCAAATCAACCGCCGCAAAGTTTTGCAAGCATTGGAAATACTTATAAAATTCGTAATTTTCAAACGCTTCGGTTACTTCAACAATCAATTTATTTAATTTATGAAGTGCAAATTTGTCGATATTTTTAAGTTCATCATATTTTACATAATCGACCTCAGGGTCAAAATCAAACAAGTTACCGCACAAAAATCTTGCAGTATTTCTTGTTTTTTTGAAGATTTCAGTCAACTGCCCGATAATATTATTACCGATTTTGATATCGTTTCTGTAATCAACAGATGCTGCCCACAATCTCAAAATATCAGCCCCGTAGTTTTTGATAATATCGTCAGGCCTGATGTAATTACCCAAAGATTTTGACATTTTGCGACCGTCTTCGCCAAATACAAAACCGTGAGTCAAAACTTGTTTATACGGTGCAATTCCTTGAGTTGCGATTGAAGTCAACAAAGAAGATTGGAACCAGCCACGATGTTGGTCTGAACCTTCCAAATACATATCAACAGGAGTATGGCAAAGTTCATCAGAACGTTTTTCAACAACGGCTCTCCAAGAAACACCGGAATCAAACCATACGTCCATAATATCTTTTTCTTTTCTGAAATGTTTTTTACCGCATTTAGGGCAAACAAAACCTTCAGGCAAAAGTTCTTCTGCAGAATATTTAACCCAAGCATCAGAACTTTCTTTTTCAAACATTTTTGCTACATTTTCTATTGTTGAATCATTGCAAATAACTTCGCCACAATCTTCGCAATAGAAAATCGGAATAGGAACGCCCCACGCTCTTTGTCTTGAAATACACCAATCCGTACGGCTTTCAACCATATTACCTATTCTATTTTCACCACTTGCAGGAATCCATTTTACACCGTGAATTGCTTTCAAAGCTTCATCTCTGAATTTGGCAACTTTTACAAACCATTGCGGAGTTGCTCTGTAAATTACAGGCTTTTTACATCTCCAGCAGTGCGGATAACTGTGTTGGATATCTTGAGCCTTCAACAAGGCTTCTTTATTTTTAAGCATTTCGATAACCATTTCGTTACCTTTATAGTAAGAAACGCCGACAAGTTCAGGAATACCGACAACATCAGTCCATTTACCCGAACCGTCTAACGGTGAAAATACTTCAATTCCGTATCTGCAACCGACTTCATAGTCTTCCAAACCATGTCCCGGTGCTGTGTGAACAGAACCTGTACCTGCATCTAATGTAACGTGTTCACCCAAAATAATCGGTGATTTTCTGTTTAATAACGGGTGATTTGTGTTCAACAATTCCAAATCCTGACCGACACAAGAACCCAAAACTTTAATTTCGTTTTCGTCCCACTCAACATCTTTCAAGAAGGAACTCATTAAATCTTGAGCCACAACGTAAACGCTTCCTTTGTATTCAAAGAAAGTATATTCAAATCTCGGGTGCATAGAAATCGCCATATTTGACGGAATTGTCCAAGGAGTTGTTGTCCAAATTATTGCAAATATCGGTTTGTCATTTTGAACTGATTTCAAAACGCCGTTATTAATTTTTGCGGTTGCGTCTTCATCAAATTGAAATCTTACATAGATTGAAGTTGAAGTATGGTCAGCATATTCAACTTCGGCTTCAGCAAGAGCTGTTTCGCACGCCGCACACCAGTAAACAGGTTTCAAACCTTTTTCAATATAACCTTTTTTGTACATTTCGCCAAATACTCGGACCTGTTCAGCCTCATATTCAGGATTGATTGTCAAATAAGGTTTTTCCCAGTTACCCAAAACGCCAAGTCTTTTAAATTCGCTTTCCTGACCCTTTAAGTTTTTATGAGCAAATTCTCTACATTTCGCTCTCAATTCGGTTTCTGTAATTGAATGACGACCGCCTTTGATATTTTTAACGACAGCGTTTTCAATCGGAAGTCCGTGTCCGTCATATCCCGGAACATACGGAGCATAGAAACCTTTTTGAGATTTGTATTTGATTAAAATATCTTTTAAAATTTTATTCAAGGCAGTACCAACGTGGATTTTTTCGGAACTCAAATAAGGTGGCCCGTCATGCAAAACGAAAGAATTTGTTTTGTCACGTTGACCGATAATTTTGTCATAAATCTTATTTTCTTCCCAAAACTTTTGGATTTCCAATTCACGAACAGTCGCATTTGCTCTCATTGCCAAAGTGGTTTGAGGCAGGTTTAGCGTATTCTTATACTCTGATTTTGTGCTTTCGCTCATATTTATTACCCTCTATATTAATAATATTATCTACAAATTTTAAACTTCAAATATTTTTTAAGCTTCTGAATCTTTCAAAAACAAATTCATTTTATCATAATCAAATTGATTTTCCCAACGTGCAATTACAACAGTCGCAACGC
>CAVKDD010000115.1:0-2519 GCA_963654845.1 Acutalibacteraceae bacterium
AGATTGCGGCAACTATGTCTTCAACAGGTACTCCTGCATATTTCTTGCACCCTGCGGAAAGCACTCACGGGGATTCGGGGGTAATTACAAGAGAAGATGTTATCATTGCGATTTCAAACAGTGGCGAAACTCAGGAATTAATGAATTTGTTACCGCTAATTAAAAGATTTGGGTGTTCGATGATTGGAATGACAGGTAATTTGAATTCAACTTTGGCAAAAACAAGTGAAGTTGTTTTGGATATTTCAGTTGAACGTGAAGCGTGTCCTCTAGGAAAAGCACCTACCGCAAGTACAACTGCAACCCTTGCAATGGGCGATACTTTGGCGGTTTGTTTAATGGAGAAAAAAGGTTTCACGAAGGAAGATTTCTTAATGTTCCACCCGTCAGGAAAACTGGGTAAAGGTTTGACATACAAGGTTGCAGATTTGATGATTAAAGGCGATAAAATGCCTATCGTTAAGGAAAACGAAAGCTTTATTAATGTTATTAATACGATTTCTCAATTCAAATTGGGTATGGCGATTATCGTTAATGAAAACGGAGTTTTGTCAGGTATTTTGACAGACGGTGACATCAGAAGAACTGTTATCGGTCATTCTGATTTGACATCACTTAGCGTAAAAGATGTTATGACCGAAAATCCAAAACGTATAACAGGTGATGCTTACGCCGCGTCCGCTCTTAATCTTATGGAAAAACATTCAATCACTGCACTTCCTGTAGTTGGTGATGATAATGTTCCTGTTGGTGTAATTCACGTTCATGACTTACTTAGAGCAGGTGTTGCATAATGGATTTGAAGGAAAAAGCAAGCAAAATCAGACTTTTAGCGTTTGACGTTGACGGGGTTATGACTGATGGCAGTATAACTTACGATGAACACGGAACTGAATACAAAACCTTCAACGCAAAAGACGGGCATGGACTTGCAAAAATGACAAAAAACGGTTACATCACGGCGATTATAACAGGTCGTAACAACGGAACCGTTGACAGAAGAGCCTCAGACCTTAGAGTAACAGAAGTTTATCAGGGTGTGCGAAATAAATTGCCGATACTTGAAGCAATTATGCAAAAATACGAGCTTGATTTTTCTCAGGTAAGTTATATGGGAGATGACGAACCTGATATTTGCATATTGGAAAAGGTTGCTATTGCTGCGTGTCCTGCCGATGCGGTTGCAAAAGTTCAACAGGTTTGCAATTTTAAATCTTCACTTTGCGGCGGTCGTGGGGCAGTTAGAGAGTTGTGCGATTTTATTTTTGATAATAGAATAGAAGAAAATAATTAATAATGTATAAGGGGATAGTTTATGTACGAAATTAAAACACAAGCGTATTTTTCGGCGGCTCACCATTTATTGAATTATGACGGCGAATGCGAAAATCAACATGGTCATAATTGGATGGTTGAGGCTTTTGTAAGCGGTGAATCTTTGGACAAAAGTAATATTTTGATTGATTACAAAGTTTTGAAAAGAGAACTCAATGCCGTTTTAGATACTCTTGACCATAAAGATTTGAATGAATTACCTGAGTTTAAAGGCGAAAGCCCGTCCAGTGAAATGATTTCAGCATATATTTATTCAAAATTGAAAGAAAAAATTGTTCAATTAAGTAAAATTACGGTTTGGGAAACTCAAACCTCTTGTTGTTCTTATTTTGAAGCCGAATAATAAATATTTTTAAAGGAGAGTTAAGTAAATGAATATTGTACTGTCAGTGATGATGGGGATTGTACAAGGCTTGAGTGAGTTTTTGCCGATTTCAAGTTCTGCACATATAGTTTTTACGTCAAATTTTTATAAGATTTTCAATAATGTTCCGATATCTGAAGAGCAACCGACTCAGGAAATTTTCTTGGATATTATGTTACATTTGGGAACTTTGATTGCGGTTTTGATATTTTTCAGAAAAGATATTGCGGAAATTTGCAAAGCTCTTTGGCATGCCGTAAAAACTAAGAATTACGAAAACCAACAGGCAAAATTAGGTTTATATATTATTGCGGGTACAATAATTACCGTAATTTTGGCATTACCGCTTGAAAAAGCCGCAAGTCATTTGGTCTTTCATCCTGCTATTGTTGGCGGATTGTTGTTGATTACGGGTGCTTTGTTATTTTCAAGTGAATACATGTCAAAACACAAAGCAAACTTATCACAAAATGTTTCACTTAAACAATCCTTGTTAATCGGCTTGGCTCAAGGTATTGCGGTAGTTCCGGGCTTGTCTCGTTCGGGGTTGACTATTGCGACAGGCATGTTTGCGGGATTAGACCGACAAACCGCCGCAAGATATTCATTTTTGTTAAGTATTCCGATTATTTTGGGTGCTTCTATGGTTTATCCGCTAATTAAAATTGATGTAACGGAAGCTATGACTTACAACTGGATTGCAATAATTGCGGGAACTTTAGTATCAGGTATTGTCGGATATTTATGTATCAAATATTTTATGAAATTTATTTCTAAATTTTCACTTAACATATTTGGATATTATTGTGTTATAATGGGG
>CAVKDD010000115.1:2529-5199 GCA_963654845.1 Acutalibacteraceae bacterium
ATAATGGGGTTGTTCACATTAATATTTTTCAATATTTGTAAATAATTTATTTGTTAATATTTGTAAAAAATATGGGGAGAATGTATCAAATTTTTAGTTTGACAAGTATTCTAATGATGTAAATTTTGGAGTTATCATGATATTACCGATTAGTAATTTTAGGCAAAATAGCATAAGGTTTAAAGCAGAGAATAATATAAATAAAGAAGGTACGGGTTCTGAAGCCAATCCTGCAAAGGAAGAACACGATACATTAATGCCAAATAATATTGTGACCCGTGCAAGAATTGGCATGGATAAAGTTACAAAAGCGTTTTCTGTCTATCCTGCAAAGGGTTTGAAAGGCAGTATAAATTCAAACTTTTATGAATTTTTAACAATGGGAACAGTTCCGTTTATTATCGGTAGCGGTATGATGATGGCGGTATTTAACGGGGTTACCAATAAATTTAACCATAATGCCGTAACAAAAGCCGCAAAACTCGGTAATAAAATGGCATTAGGTGTGTTGTTATATGCAGGATTGAAGGATATTACAAAATTTTTAACAACAGCTCCAATCAAATGGTTCACGGGGATAGATACAGAGCTTCCGTATTCAAAAGTCAACTATTTCTTGAAGGAAAACCCTGACAGTGACAGCGGTTTGACAAGTATTGAATATCATAAAGTCGGAGAAAGTGTTGATTTCCCTCGTTGGGATCAGCTCTATGGCGATACTTCAAAGGGCGAACCTATCAATTTCAGATATGATAAAATCGCAAAGAAAAACGGTTTGGGCGAGAATTTGAACGATTCTGACCAAGACGTTAAACCGATGTATAAAGAAGTTTTGGTTAAGTCAAAATTAGCAAAAAGTTTTTCTTCGTTTATGTGGGCGGTAACAGGTGTTGCGTTGGCTTTCCAAAAACCGTGGGATGATTTCTTTAACGTTGCCACTCTAAAATTCTGGAAAGGTAAAGACTTTGTCCACTCTATGAAAACTTTTGGCAGAAGTTTTGTAAAAAGTGCAAAAGCGTTGTATGACGGACCGAGCGGAGAGGTTTCAAAACTTGATAAACATTCGGGTAAGGCTTTGCTTGCCACAACTTTGTTGACTACTGTTTTGGGAGTTGTGAACTCGTTACACATTACGAAAAAGCCGAAAAAGACGAACAGCCAAATTAATCCTAATAAAGAAAGTGTGGTGTGCTAAATGAGAACTACAAATTTATTGCAATCATATATTCATAACAATCCGACCACACAACAGTATAATTCTGATAAAGTAGCCAAAGATTTTGACGTTCACAGAGAATTGTCAAACAGAACGTTTATCAAACCTTTGCCAAGTAACGGAAAACTTATCAAAACTACCATAATGGATTATCCGTCTGAGGTTCAAAAAGACGTTAAGTATAATATCAAGGCTCTTTACCATGCGGTAAAAGGTGAAGCAAATGACCACGAATTAGGACGAATTAATGATATGGCGTTGAAATTCGGCGGACTTGCTTTAGCAACCTATTTATTTACAAAGAAAAATACTCCAAAAACAAAATTGTTTGAATTTATCGGATTGGGTACTTTCTTTGCTGCAATGGACGTTTGGCCTAAATTGTTCATTCAATTACCTGCAAAACTTATCCATGGTGTGAATGTTCGTCAACAGTACGAAGACAATTACGGCAGAAAAAAGATGTTCTACCAAGACCACCAGTTTATTCCGTGGGATTTGTATTCTGATAAAGAAATTAACAAAATCGGTGACAGATTGCATGTACCGAAGGATATTCCAAACCGCAGAAACTTTATCCAAGAAAAAATGCGTAAAATTGCACTTCAAAATAACACTATGTGGATGTTGACCGCAGGGTTTGCAACCCCGTTATTAAGTGCTTTGATGTGTAATGCGTTAGAAAAACCTGTTTCAAGATACACCGACAAATCTGTTAATGATAAGGCTGAAAAAATCTTAACTCAATTCTCGGATGAGGTTAAAAAGATTGATTTGTCTGAAAATAAGGTGGCTTTAAATTCTTTACTTACAGCAAATAAAGATAAACCTGTAACGCCTGAACTGTTTAACAAAATTTTGGCTAATTTATCAGATGGGTTAGACCATACGGTTGCGGTCGGTATTGAAAAGGATTTGAAAGATATATTGCCGCAAAAAGAATTTAAACTTCCTGAAGAAAGCGTTAACGAAATTCAAAAAGTTATAAGAGATACTATGAAAAAATCTAAAGTATCTGAGGAAATTTTAAATAGAGTAGTTCCGACACAAGAGGCTTTGGTTGGCAGATTGTCTTCAAAAGGCTTGTTGAACGGTGAATATAAAGAATTTTCCGAACATTCAAAAGCTATTTGCGATTTGATTAGTGAAAATATCCGTGCAGTTGCTCCGGAACTTGATGCAAAATCCGTTAAATCTTTGAATTTCAACTTAGACAGATTGATTCACTCAAAAACAGGTATTCAAAGCAAAGCACCGTTATTCAGGACTTTAGGCAAAGAAACGGCAACTGTTTTGAATGAAAATACTATTAAACGTTTAACAGAACTTTCTGATATCTTGAATGTTCATAAACCTGAAGAAATGTTGTTGAATAAGGCTGCATACTTAAAAGTAGGACAAGATGCCGAAACTGCGTTAGCAAATATTTGGAATGACTCGGATTCAGGTATGTT
>CAVKDD010000116.1:0-5127 GCA_963654845.1 Acutalibacteraceae bacterium
CCTTTTTAGGATGCCTTATTTTTTTGTCGGATTATTTCCAAATCTTTTTTCGGTGTATCGGTAATATTTACATTATATTCCGTGATGAAAGTATCAAAAGTCGTTGGATTTACGGCTGTTGGAACACATTGTGACATGTAAATATTTTTCGCACCTTTTGATGAGAGCAGAATAATTGAAGATAACGTCATGACATCACACGTTGTAAAAAAGAAACTGATTTTGTCACTTGTTATATCAGCCTGCTGAAAGAATTGACTTAACAAACGGCTCATTAAAGGAATAAAATTGCCGACATTTATAGCTAAAACATTCTCTCTTTGAACCTCGTAAGAAAAAGTTATCGCAAACTCATCTTCTTTTAAGCATTTCAGGAATTTCTCATAATATGCGGTTTCACGTTCTAAAAGTGCATCAATTCCGATAATATACAAATGCGAAATTTGTCCAACCTTCAGTTTTTGGGCAATTTCAGCAAACTTTGTCACGATTTCGGGTTCATCATACCCAAGAATTGTATCTTCTTTTGTTTTACCTTTAGAAAACCCTTTTGCGGAAAGCGAGCTTTCAATTATCGGTGAAAAATCGTTATTTTCAACTTTTGTAACTCCTTTTGGCACAATGTAATCATTTGAGAAAATTCGCCCTCTATACAAATATTCGGTATTGTTTCTGAAATTTTTGGTCATCAGAATTGCTCCGGGGAAGGTCGCAAAATCAAGAATGCAGTTTTCGGTTTTGCTGCCAAAATGCCCACGCAAATTCTCAAAACCGTTAAATTTGCCCAAAGCATGTGCGATTAATAAATTTGAGTGCGTATAGACATCTATATCATTTTCTTTCGCAAGTTTCAAAACCTCGTACAAACTTGTAAAATTATTCCCTGAAACAAGGATAGCCTTACCTTTGCGTGTCGAATGCGAAACCAAAACTTTTGAAATATCACCGAAATGAAGCAAAAAATCATTTGCCAAATTGAGTTGAAGCTCATAATCTGAATTTACAATTTTGGAAATTTCTTTTTTAATTGTTTCAACAGAAATATCTTCTGAATTAAGGCGATTTATCACCTTGATAATTTGGTAAAACAAATCAGAATCAAATTCTTTTAATTTTGAATAGTTCACAAAGTTAATACTTATGCTTTGCAAAGTTATCAACAGGATTGCCAGCAGATTATTTTTTAGCGAAACCTTCTCATCGGTCAGCATAATTTTTTCACCCATTGAAATCGCCTGAGATAAAGTCGTTTTCGCATCAAAATCGACAGGCAAAATCAACTCTTTTGGCTCAAAATTCCTCTCATTTGCCAATTTGAGATAAGTATTTTTAACTTCATCAAGAATAAAATATTCCTTGACGACAATTTCATAAAGCTCGTTTTCGCTATACTCATTAACGGCAACAAGACTTGCAAGAACGTCAATTATTTCCTGCTGGATTTGAAGATTTACCGCCCCTGATTTTTTGAGTTCCAACAAATAAAAACTCAAATGTTTCAAAAAAGTTACGGCAAGACTTTCCAATGCCGCAATCGTTGGTGATAGAGTACATGTTGCACGAGAAACGCACTCATTTGTATCAGTATTTCGATTATTTAACATAATTTTACCCGTTATTTTTCTCAATATATTTTATAATATCGTCAGACTCATAAATTTTTTCATCGGTTTCATCGTTGTACAAAAACGGAACCTGATCTTTTCCGCCAATCGTCATCAACCTTAATACGTTGTCTTTATTTGAAGTATCAAACTTGTGATACTTTATATTTTTCTTGTTCAAAAACTCCATAACCTTTTGACAATAAGGACAAGAATTTAAAATATACAAATCATACATATCGCATCTCCTTCTGCATAATATTAAACAGGACGATTTAAATTTCATATTGCATAAATGACTATTAATTTTATTTATTCGTTTAATTGTAAAAATATGATTTTTATAATAAACTACAGATATGAATAAGAAGAATATACTATTTGTTTTCGGGACAAGACCTGAAGTTATAAAATTGGCACCCGTAATCTTGGAACTAAAAAAATATCCTGAAAATTACAGGGTAATAATTTGTAACACGGAACAGCAAAAAGAATTGTCAAATCAAACACTTGCATATTTTGGTCTGCAAGCGGACATAAACCTTGATTGTATGAGAGAAAATCAATCTCTTGTCGAAATCCAATCAAGAATTTTGACCTCTTTGGATAAAGTTTTTACTGATAACAGAATTGATGCAACCATTGTTCAAGGTGATACAATGACGGTTTTATGTGGAGCATTAACAAGTTTTTACCGCAAAATACCTGTATTCCACGTTGAAGCGGGCTTGCGTTCTTATGATATCTATGAACCGTTCCCTGAAGAAGTTATGCGTCAAATGACTTCAAGAGTGGCTGCAATGCACTTTGCACCGACCGAAAAGAATAAAAATGCACTTCTCAAAGAAGATATACAGGAAAGTATTATTCACGTTACGGGAAATACCGTTATTGATGCTCTTTTCTGCCTGTCTGATGAAACAATGAACAAGGCTGCAGAATTTTATAAATCTCAAGATATTGAAGTTAATGACAAATTAGTTTTGATAACCGTTCACAGACGTGAAAACCACGGGGAAAGAATTGACAGAATACTTAATGCGATTGAACATTTGGTGAAAAAATACACAGACCACACCTTTGTCATACCAGTTCACCCGAATCCGAACGTAAAATGCAAGGTTTATTCAAGACTTGGCGAATATTCAAATGTTTATTTGCTAAAACCGCTTGATTACCCGTATTTGGTATATTTAATGAAAAATGCGAAATTAATCTTGACCGATTCGGGCGGAATACAAGAAGAAGCACCGTCTTTCGGTTGCCCGACACTTGTAATGCGTTATGAAACAGAACGCCAAGAAGGTATTGATGCGGGAGTTTCGGTACTTGTCGGAGCAGAATATGACAAAATCGTTTCGTTCAGTTCCTCAATCTTAGATAAAGACAGAAAATCAACAAGATTAAAGGCTCAAAATCCTTACGGAACAGGAAATTCTGCAAAAGCGATTGAGTATTATATCAAAGAATATTTTACATCAATTCAAAAGTAGAGGTTTGTGGAAGTTTTAAGTGTTTTTAAGAGGGGGCATTGCAACGCAATGCCCCCTCTACTTGTTAAAGGCTCAAATACAGGCATGCAGACTACTGAAAAGCGATGTAGGTCAGGCACCGCCTGACAGATTAAACTATTTATTTTTCGGATAAAAAAGCATTTGATAATTCAACACCCCTAAAATAATGTCAATTTCGCTTGCGTTCAGGGTGTTATTTTTCAGTTTTTGGGATAAATTTTGAACAGTGTAATGTTTATTCTTCGCTTTGGAAATTTCAAACGCAAGTTGCGTAAGAGTAACATCACAGTCTATCATAAGTTTTTTAATTTCGTTACATAATGCCATATTTTAAGAATACATTATTTTATAAACTATTGACATTTTTAAAGTATATATTTAATATTAAATATATACTTTAATTAAGGAGAGCAAATTGACGAAAAAAGCATTTACATTAGCGGAAGTTTTAATAACACTCGGAATTATCGGAATAGTTGCGGCGATGACAATACCGACACTTTTGACAAATATTAGAGAAAAACAAACCGTATCAAAATTAAAACAAACGTATTCAATGCTGTCGCAAGCCTTCAAACTCGTTGAAGATAACGGCGGAGTGTTGGGCGATTTGGCAGAAAATGATAATATTTCATCCAGTGAGAGGGCGGCAAAATTTATGGATTTGTTAAGACCACACCTCAAAATATTAGTCGATTGCGGACATAACGACACTAATGAAGCATGCGTAAAAAATCAAGCATACGTTCAATTAAATAATCAAAATAGAGAAAATTATGCGAACAAACAGTATTATTACAAAGTTGTACTGTTTAACGGAACACATATAATACTAAGAGGCGGTGAAAACGGTTGGTCTGCACCAAACGGCGACCCTGAACTTGTCAGAGTATATGTCGATACAAACGGAACGCAAGGTCCAAATCAATGGGGTAGAGATTTTTTCATGTTCCACTATTATGATTCTTATGGATTTCTCCCTGCGGGAAACCCCATAAAAGGCTCAAGTTGGGAGCAAGATTGCGAAAATACGAAACAAGCAGGTCTTGGCTGTGCCTACAAGGTTCTGAAAGACGGAAGATTTGATTATTTGAAGAAATAAAACTATTTCATAACTTCAAGACTAAATTTCTTGCAAATGAATTTCGTATTTTGTAAAATCGTCAAATTGATTTCCAAATTCAGGCATATCTCTTTTAATAATTTCAGGAGTAATGGTTCGTTTTATTGTGCCAACAATCCTAAACTTTGAATCTGCTGAATAAATAGCCTCATAACAACCGTATTTACCTTCTCCGATTTCTGCGGCATTAGATACAGCCCCTTTCGGATGAATTACGAATTTAACATTATTTCCGGAACTCCACTCTGTAAAACCATAAGAACGACAAGTAAGATCGCCCCATGCTTCACCAAACAATTTTTCTTTTGAACAAGATTGCAATTTACCTGGAACATATTCACCACCAATATTTTCAAATTGTTTTACGAATTCCTCAGGATTTTCTATGTGCATTTGTCTGTATAATGGTTCATATTTAAAGTTTCCTGAAGTTTTAAATTTGAAATCTTCACCATTTATTTGGGTTATACCGCTTCTATATCTTGGAAAAACATCTAAAATTGCAGTTTCGCCGATTTTATTTTCCATTGAGAAAGGCATAGAAATGTATTTTTTCTTCCAAGCCTCTTGCAAAGTTGATAACGGTGTATCTACGGTATAATTTGCTTGTTCGCCGCCACTTTTTATAATACGGTTAAGTTCATCGACAAGTTTTTGTTTTTCCTCTTTACTGATAGTTACTTTTTTCTTAAGAGGGGGAACATTAGTTTCGTCATAGTGCAAACGACCTTGAATCACGCCAAGCTCTTTGTCATAATGTTGAGAAACCTCACTAACAAAATTTTGCCTTAGGAGCTTTTTATTTTCAATAGATTTTAATGCTTTTCTAACAACATCCAAAGGAGGCTCACCCTCTTTATTTGTAGCCCTGATTTCTGTTGCAACT
>CAVKDD010000117.1:0-5079 GCA_963654845.1 Acutalibacteraceae bacterium
GATCATTTGTTCTATCTTCATAGGTATAGTTCCTAGGAGTAATTGCAATATCGTCCGCTTCCATTCGTTTTATTGTTTGTTGAAGTAAGGAATATGATTTGAAAAGTTGGGAACGAAATCTTATATCATTTATGTTGTCCATTAGTGCGGGAATTGACATTGCCGCAACAACTCCGATTATTCCAAGTGTTATCAAAACTTCTGCAAGTGTAAATGCCCTCTTCAAAACTTCCAACCTTTCTTGACTAATATATTAGTCATTATACTAATTTATTAGGTGGATTGTCAATATATTAGTTATTAGAATAATTGTTATGAACAAAGACACAGTAACAAAACTTGGCATAAAAATCAGGGTGGAACGGCAAAAGCAAAAGCTTTCGCAAGAAAAATTGGCGGAACTTTCAAACCTTAACAGAAATTTTATCGGAATGATTGAACGTGGAGAAACAAACATTACCGTGAAAAACCTTGAAAATATTGCGAACGCACTCCAGCTCCCAATTCAAGAATTGTTTAATTTTGTTATCTGAATTTTATTTTTCTGCAAAAATCTCAATCGCTCTTGGCAAAATGCCTAAGCAATACGAAATTGCTATTCCGTAATTCGTCATCGGAACGCCCGCACCGTTTGCTCGCAAAATTCTTGACAAAACCTCTTTGCGATTGGTCATACACGCACCGCAATGAACAATGAGTTTATACCCGCTCACCTCAGGAAAATCGTGTCCCGAAATATTATCAAAAATCAACTCCTTACCCGTTTTTTGTTTTAGCAATCTCGGAATTTTCACCCGCCCGATATCGTCTTCAACAGGGTGATGCGTGCAACTTTCCAAAATCAAAACCCTATCGCCGTCCTGCAAGTTCGCAATCGCTTCTGCCCCCTTCACAAATGCAGTCAAATCACCTTTCATTCTTGCAAAAAGAATTGAAAACGAGGTCAATTTCACCTCTTTTGGCACAATTTCCGCCACCTGTTTAAACGCCTGAGAATCCGTAATCACCAAATCAGGCGGAGTTTTTAATTTCGCAAGAGTTTCCGCCAAGTCAACCTCAGTCGAAACAACAGCCGTACAATTATTATCCAAAAGTTCTCTCAAAGTCTGAACCTGTGGCAAAATTATTCGCCCTTTCGGTGCTTCTTTATCAATCGGAATTACAAGAACCACCGTACTTTTCGGCAAAACAATATCTTTTATCAAACTCGGAGAATTTACAAAATCATTTGGCAAAATTTTTACCAGCAAATCTTTCAATTTGAAAACAAAATCTTCATCGTTTAAAAACGAAGTTTTTAAAAAATTCGGAGTGATTTTTTTAATTTCGTCTAACTTTTCGTCTGAAATCGGGCAAACATCAATTTTATTAACAATTACACAAAACGGTATTTCTAACTCCTTGAATTTTTCAATCAAATTTTGTTCATAATCACTCAAACCGTTATTATCGCAAATCAAAACCGCAACATCCGTTCTATTCAAGATTTTCATTGTTTTTTCAATACGTTCCGCACCAAGAGCCGAAGTGTCGTCAATCCCCGCCGTATCAAGGAAATTTACGGGTCCAATCGGTAAAAGTTCCATTGATTTTTCGACAACATCGGTTGTCGTTCCCGCAATAGCAGAAACGATAGAGATTTCCTGATTAGTTACCCTATTTAAAAATGACGATTTTCCGACATTGGTTTTTCCGAAAATCCCGATATGTAAACGCATTGATTTCAATGTTTTCATAAAAAAGCCCCTACTTAATTCACTCACTAAAAAAGGCTGACCCGTTTAAGATCAGCCTTTTAAAATGTTGTTCAGATTAACCTCTGATACCTAATTTTTTAATCAATTCTCTGTATTCGTCAAGATTTTGTGATTTGATGTAAGCAAGTAATCTTTTTCTTTTACCAACCATCATCAAAAGACCTCTTTTTGTTGCGAAATCTTTTTTGTTAGATTTCAAGTGTTCTGTTAATTCAGCAATTTTTTGAGTCATCATAGCTACTTGTACTGCTGAAGAACCTGTGTCTTGTGCATTCTTTCCGAATTCTTTAACAATTTCTTGTTTGTTTTTTAAGTTAATTGACATATTAGTTTTTCCTTTTCTTGTTGAGTGATTATTGGCGTAAGCACTCTACAAGAAGATAATAATATGTTCAAGAAAAAAAATCAATACATGCGGTTAAAAAGTCTTAACCTAACATATTCACAGCCATGCCTGAATGCGTTGCATCAAAATACAGACTCAAAGCCTCATCAACATTTGATTGTGCCTGAGTAAAGTTTTTGTATGCCGTTGTTGCTCCGTCACCTGAATTTGCCAAAGCTGTTTGTTTTTGTGCGGAAGTCAAACTGTAGCCGTTATTGTCTTGTCTTGCTTTTGCAAGATTTGCACTATAACTTGCTTTGTAATCGTTCCAAATATTTTCGGACTTGCCCAATTTTGCCAAAGCCTGTTGATATGCAACTTTTTTCGCAAAAATATATTTTTCTTTTGATGCCTTAATCGGATTGGTTAAATTCTCTTCACCAGTCATTATGCTGTTCATTTTAGCGGTATATTTTTTATACCCGTCTTCACCGTAAATCGTACGCAAAGATTTTGCATAATCCGATTGGTCATATTTAAAATAATTTTCGCTGACAATTTTGGTAGCCATACTTAATCATCCTTTTTTCCTATATATATATAAAGTATTTTTTTATCAAAAAATTTCCTATTGTTGCGAAAAATTTACAAAAAAAATCCTGTGTCTGCCACAGGATTAAATAATCTACACTACTTTTCTAACCTTAATCTAATTTAGAAATTTTCACTTCGAATATTTCAGGAATATATTATGAGATGCTTATGAGAAAATTCTAGTCTTTTTTAGGTGTTTCAACATATTTTTTGCCTTCCACTTTCGCAATTCTCTTGATTATGTTGTCATAATTTTCTGAAACTCCGTTGCTAAACCAGAAAGTTGATTTAACTTCTTTGTTAATTTTTGCCAAATCTTCACGGCATTCATCGTGAATACCCAAGTCTAAGGCTTTGTCACGCAAGGCGTTTCTGATTTGACCACCGATTTTACGTTTTTGTGTATAACCTGCTTTATCTATAAATCTTTCCATAAAGGATTGATTGTATTCAGCCGAGTACAAGTCTTGCCAAGCAAGCATTACGTCCATAATGTTGTCAGAATTGATTTTGGCACAAGCCTCATCAATGTTGCCGCTATCGAACAAGTCAACGATTTCTCGACCTTCTTTTGAATAGCCTGCATTAGAAGCTGACGGTCTTTCTACATCGCCTGCTGCGATTTCATCGTCATCATCTCCGCCTTTGCCTTCAGCCTTTTGAGTTTTGTCTTTTTTGTCGGCCTTATCAGCTTTGTCGGATTTATCGGCTTTGTCTGCTTTGTCACTTCCGTCAACTTTATCTTTGTTGTCAGGAGTTGTTGAAGCAGGAACTTGTCCGCCGTTGATTTGGTTTAATGCACTCAACACTGCGTTGTATTCGACACAAAGTTTTCTCAATTCGTTATTGATTTCTGACGGTTCTTTTTTGTCAGGATTTTTCTTTAATTCTTCAACCTTTGATTTGATTTCTTCCAATTTTGTTTTGATTTCTTTAAGTCTTTCTTTAGCAGGAGCGGTCAAGTCTGTTCTTGCTTCAATACTGCTAAGTTTTTCGGAAGCTTTTTCAATGTTTTTCAAAGTTGCTTCAATATTTTTAGTGTTAGCAATTTCACCTTTAATATCATTTACAACTTTTTGAGCCTCAGCACCTGCTTTTCCGTATTCGGAAGCATCGATTGTGCCGTTTTTGTATTCTTCATCGGCTTTCATCATTTTTTGTTCGGCATCTTCAAGTTTTGTGATGTAATCGTTAATTTTGTTTGCATCATCTTCTGAAATGCCTTGTTTATATAATTGACCGTATAATGCTTGTTTGAATTTTGAAATTTCACTCAAAGCACCTGTTGCAGTGTTTTGTGCAGCATTTGCCTGATATTGGTTTGCAATATTTACCATATTGTCAATAAACGGATTGCCTGTGGTTGAACCTGTTGAAATTCCGCCACCTGCTGCACCTGCGGTTGCAGAATAAGGATTAACTCCTGTTGCGGTTGCACCCCAGTTGTTCCAAACGGTATTGTTTTGAGTGTTTACCAAGTCTAAGGCTGGTTGGTTCAAATACATACCGATTTGACCGTTTCTGATATCGTCAGGTACGGTGAAAACTTGAGTATCACCGCCGAAGTTTGTAATTCCGCCAGGTAATAAGTTGTTGCATACATAAGGTATGTTTGCATAAGATAAATAATTGTAACTCATAATTTCCCCGTTTCCTTTTCTTTTTATTTTTCCCTTTTAGTGTAAATCCTTTTTTGATTGCCTGTTTAGCAATATCCGCCAAATCCGTAATATGGCATTGGAGTATATGCCCAGTTATTCCAGATTGTATTGTTTTGGCAATTTAACAAACCTAATGCAGGTCCGTTCAGGTACATTCCGATTTGACCGTTTCGGATGTCGTCAGGTATGGTAAATACTTGGGTATCCCCGCCAAAATTCGTTATGCCTGTCGGAAGACAACACATATATGGAACATTTGCGAATGATAAGTAGTTGAACATTTACCGTTTCCCCGATTTCTTTTTTCTTTTCCCTGTATTTATATAAACAATTTTCGTCTTGCAAAATTGCATGATTTGTTTAAGTAAATTTTGTACCATGTCGTCAAAACGCACTATTTGCAATGGCTTACAGGAAATAATTTCTAGTTAATATTTCTTAATAATTTACAATATGAGGTAAATTATGCTAAGATTTTGGAATGGAAACATTAGCAAGATTTATACAAACCAAAAGAAAAGAACTTGATTTAACCCCAAAAGCTTTAGCAGCTTTGGCAAATATTCCCGTCACAATAGTTGATGATGTGGAAGCAGGCAAGGAATTGTTTTTGCCCGTAACCGTTCGCCAAGCACTGGCAAAGGTTCTGAAATGCGAACCTTCAGAAATTAAAAGACTGGAAAAAGATATCGCCAACGATATCGTATCACCTGAAGTTATTGAGAGTTTAAAACAACTAATC
>CAVKDD010000118.1:0-5061 GCA_963654845.1 Acutalibacteraceae bacterium
GACCTACATTGGGCTTAGCAATTAGGGTTCAATGTTGAAATATAACACTGGATTACTTCATCACTCCGCTGTCTTGGATTTTGGCGGGTCGGACGGCTCAACGCAGTCCTCCTGAGGACGTGTTTGCTACGCAGCACACTAGCCAAAATCCGCTCCTCGTAATGACGGTATTGGCGGGTGTTTGACGGATTTTGCGTCATTGCGAGACAATCGTAAGATTGTCGTGGCAATCCAGAAAATTTAAACCCAAAATTTGGTAATCCCACCAGTCTGTCATTCCGGACAGCAGGAACGATAGTGAGTGCGTGATCCGGAATCTGTTTACAAAGATTGTACAAACTTGATATTTATGATAACAGATTCTGAATAACAAGAAAATTTATTTGCTCATTGTATTCGCAAAAATTTTCTAAGTTTTCAGAATGACAAACCATTTGGTAGGCTCTTCAATCTGTTCAGGGTGACTTTTGGGTTTTCTTTTGGTGCTTTGCTATATTTTGTTTTTCCTTGTCAAAACTTGCCTAAAGGGTGCGATTTGTGCTATAGTTTAGTTGAGGGTAATTATTATGATAACTAAAAAATCTAGAGATGAAATCAAGAGAATGCGTCATGCAGGACATATTGTTGCTCTTGTTCACCAAAAAATGAAAGAGGTTGTAGAACCCGGAATTTCTACAAAAGAATTAGACAGTATTGCAATGAAAATAATTAAGGAAAATCGTGCAATTCCTACATTTTTAGGGTATTCGGGTTTCCCTGCTTGTATTTGTACATCAATTAATGAACAAGTCGTTCACGGTATTCCGTCAGAAAAGGCGATTTTGAAAGAGGGCGACATCATTGCGATTGATGTCGGTGCAACTTATGGCGGTATGGTTGGCGATAGTGCTTGGTCATACAGGGTCGGTAAGGTCTCACCTGAAGTTGACAAATTGATGACAACAACGGAAGAAGCTTTATATGCGGGCGTTGAACAAATGAGAGCAGGTAATGTTCTTGATGATATTTCAAAGGCGGTTGAGGCGGTTGCAGTGCGTGGCGGATACGGAATTGTTCGTCAATACGGCGGTCACGGTGTCGGTCATGAAATGCACGAAGACCCGTTCTTGTTCAATTATAGCGTAGGTGACAATACTTTGATTAAACTTAATACCGCTATTGCGATTGAACCGATGTTGAATTTGGGTTGTGATGACGTTGTGGTTGCGGATGACGGTTGGACGGTAAGCACAAAAGACGGCAAACCTTCCGCACACTTTGAACACACTGTTATTGCAACGGAAGACGGACCTCTTATTACAACCAAATTGATGGATTAGGAGAGTAGAATGAATTATTATATAGGACTTTCGCTTGCTTCAGGTTCTAATATGGATTCGGGTGTTGCGGTTATTGATGAGGAAAACAACATTATTCTCATTGATAAATTGTACAAAATGAATGACGTGAAATTCTTTTTTGAAAATTTTTCTTCGTTGAAAAATTCAAAAATCTGTGTTTCAGTGCCGTCTGACAGGACTATGCTGGAAGGGAAATGGCGAATTTTGTCAAAACCTTATCAATTAGTTGCTACAAATAAAAATATTCCAAACCGTGATAATTGGACACAAAGACATTCTAACAGAGGGTCGGAATATTTTGGAGAACTTGCGGCTCGTGGAATTACGGTTAATCGTTTTGATATTTATATGACAAGACAGAGTTTGCATTTGAACTCTTGTTATAAAGACCGTTCACCTGCGGATTGCAAATTCCTGCAACAGGCGTTGAAACTTGAGTGGGGGTTTGATTCTTTGCCTGTAAATATGATGCCGATGTCGCATCTTGAGGCGATTATCGGTGCAATTTTGGCAAAAGAACACGCATTAAATCCTTCTAAAACAAATGTTCTTTACAAATTCAGAGGGCTAGATGTTATTGATATCAAGGAAAATTTGAATATTTCAACGGAAGTTTATGAATTTGAAAAAGAATTGGGCGTAATTTCTGAAGTCGGTTAGTTTGCAAGGGTGGTTATGAAGAAGAATTTTCTTGAAATTTTGAGCAATCCGCTGTTATTTTACACAGATAAAGACGGGCATGCGGTTTTTCGTAATTTTTGCTTGTTTGAAAAAACAGGTTGTTCTTATCATGCAAGTTTTTCTAAGGCAAATATCGGCAAGGTTTTGGAATATCGCTTCAAGTTGGATAAAACTTTCAAATGGGTGGCGTTCTTAACTCCCGTGATTTTGTATTTTATTTTTATTCATTATAATTTTTCGATTTGGGAATTATTACTGTTTGAATTTTTATGTCTTGGAATTATCTTTGGCGTGAGGATTTATTTGTCTTCAAAATATAGTGAAGTTTTGATGAGAAATTTCGGAGCGTATGAACTTTGCGAATTTGAACCGCCAATCCCGAAACATAAGACGGATGAGTATGTTTCTTTGTTCAAATCAAAAGTTATCGCTTTGCTTGTTGTTTTGTGCTTGTATTTTTTGCCTGCATTGTTTTTGCAATTTTCAATCAAGATGAGTTTAACCCCAAAACATTTGCATAGCAAAAGAGCTTTGACACTTTCTAATATTTACACTTCTCTTTATCCTAAAAACGAGAAAATTTATGATATGAGAGCGTTTAGCAAATTTATGGAAAAGGATTACGAGGGAGCTCTTGAGGATTACAAATCCGTAATTGTTTTTTCGGGACATAAATTTACACAAAAAGACAGCACAAGGTTTGCAAATTTGTTACTTTTGCAGAAGAAAATCGGAACTCCGAGAGAGGCTTTGAGTTTGTTTGATGAATACTTAGCCAAAAAGAAACTTTCTATTTTGTATAAATCTCAAATGTTGTGGATAAAATCAATATTTAAAATTGAAAACAACATAACGGATAATATTATTCAGGATTACGAAGATTTGATTTCGTCACTTGATGATACGGATGTGAAAAATCAGTTCTATATTTCGAGTGATTTGGCGTATATTTTGTATTTGATGCAGGATTATTCGCTTGCGGTAAATAATTATAATTCGTTAATCCAGTTTGTCGGTGATAACAGAAATCTTTTTGCAAAAGAATTAAAATCCGCTTATGCCGAACGTGGTTGGGCAAGAAAGAATTTGGGTGATGAAATCGGTGCGGCTCAAGATTTTGCGGTGTCTGGAATTTCAATGGACGAAATCGCAAATTATGAACCTTCTTACGAACCGCAAAAATTCATGGTGGATAAATTTTAGTTTTTTATTAAGCGTGAAGTTTTGCAAAAATGTTCACGAAACCGAAAATTTATGCTAGAATGACATGGAATAAAGTAGTCGGATAATCGCGCTTATTTTTATGAGTGAGGAAAGTCCGTGCATCTCAGAACAGACCGCCGGAGAAACTCCGGACGATGTGAGTCGGTGGAGAGTGCCACAGAAAAGATGACTGCCGATGGATTTTATATCACAGGCGATGGTGCAACGGTGAGTTAAGAGCTTCACCAGCGATATCGGAAGGTATCGGCTAGGTAAACCCCGGTCGGATGCAAGATTGAATCGAAGGTTATAAAGGTTGTTCGCCCACTTCGGAAAAATCGCTAGAGATTAGGAGTAATCCTAATACCAGATAGATGATTATCTAAAACAGAACACGGCTTACGGGCTGCTTTATTCTTTTTTTATTTAGGTAAGGAGATTGGCTTGTGACAAAAACCGGATTATTTATTACTTTTGAAGGGGCTGACGGTTGCGGTAAAACAACTCAGCTGAATTTGTTGAAAACGTACTTGGAAAGTCAAGGTGAAGAGGTTTTAGTTACAAGAGAACCGGGCGGAAAAGGTTTAGGTGAGAAATTCCGAGAAATCTTGTTGAATTATGACGGCGTTGTGTCAGAAAGATGTGAATCTTTTTTGTTTTTGGCGGATAGGGCTCAAAATATTGACACAATCGTAAAACCTGCGGTAAATTTGGGCAAAATCGTTCTTTGCGACAGACATATTGACAGTTCGGTTGCTTATCAGGGGTATGGCAGAGGACTTGATATTGAGGAAATAAAACAGTTGAATACCCTTGCAACAGGCGGCTTATTGCCTGATTTAACCCTTGTTTTTGATATTGATATTGAAACTTCAATGCAAAGAGTTGGCAAGGAAAAAGACCGAATGGAAAGTGCGGGAGATGCGTTTTTCAATAGAGTGAGAAACGGTTATCTTGAACTTGCAAAACAAGAGCCTGAGCGAATTAAGGTAGTGAACGCTACGGAATCGATTGAGCAAATTCATAAAAAAGTTGTTGAAATTTTTGAAGATTTACACCGAACTATTTAGGCAAGAATTGTAAAACTTTTCTCAACATTACGCTTGTAAGATTTTGAATTTTTAGAGAACCTTTTTTAGTCATTTCCAAAACGGATTCGATGTGGTGACGGATTGCGTGAGTTTTTTCCTCAGGAAGAGGAAGAGCGATTCTTGAAGGTGAACCGAGTTCGTAAAAATCGTTTAGTTTTGCGATTTTTCCTTTTTGCATTTCCCCTTTGATGTTTATTCCGTTGTCACTTACGATAAAAGTGCCTGTCCCGTTTTGGGGCATAATTGCGGTGTAGGCTCCGCATTTACTTGTGTGCAGAATGTCACCGCTTTGGAAATAAACTTTTTCACGGGTCGGAAAATCGTCAAATGTGCCGTCAAACCACCTTTTGTGGAGAGATAAACTTTTGTCACCTGCATCAAGGTTCAGACTACATCTTGTGCGAGGATGGTTTTGAGTTAGTGCATACTCTTGAGAATAATTGTTAGGAAAATTTATTTGTCTTAAAATTTGTTCGCTCATTTATTCACCTTTTCGTAATATTACTGTTTTCAGACAATAAAAACAGTCAAAAAAATTTTTTGCTATAAATTTGTCGGTTAATTTCAAAAACTCCCCAAAATGCTTGTCTTACAAGGAAAATTCGTTTTACAAAATGTAATATTTATGTGTCAGGCGATGCCGTGACCTACGTTGGGTGTTGAAAATAAGTGTCCAATGTCGAAAATATAAAAAACAGATTCTGAATAAGATAAAATCTACGCAATTAAAAATTGCTCGATTTTTA
>CAVKDD010000119.1:0-5056 GCA_963654845.1 Acutalibacteraceae bacterium
CATATTTAGTGAGGAATAGTTTTGGATTTAAAGTTATCGAACATGATGAAATGCCGTAAGGGATTTACTTTGGTTGAAGTTCTTATGGTAATGGGCATAATTGGTATCATTGCGGCATTGGCATTGCCTGTGATAATTGTTCATATTAATACTTCAAAATTCAGAACTCAGTTCAAAAAAACGCTTTCGACCTTGAATCAAGCCGTTAAAATGTCAGAGGCTCATTATGATTTGAACTTTGCAAGCGTTACTCAAGGGTGCGTAACTCCTACGGATTCGCCTGCTACAAGGGCTTCAATGTGTGCAATTATTAACGGTTCTGTTGCAAATGCGAATTTTTATACCTCAGATACAATTCCGAATATGGGCGGAGTTGGAAAATACTCGCCAACGGGTGTTGGTATTACTGAGGCGAAAAAAGATATCTTTTTGTTTGCTGACGGGTCGTTGTTTGCCTATGATAAAGGGATTACTGGCTGTTCGCTTGAGGCAGGTTCAGATTTAATGGGCTTGAAATCTATTTGCTACGGATTTATTGATGTTAATGGTGTTACCGCACCGAATAAGGCTGTTTCTTGCGGAAACGGTGATACCAAAATTACAAAGAAAATCGGAAATTGTATTGTTAGAAATAACTCAGTTGATATGGGAGATGTTTTCCCTGTTGCAATTCATGACGGAACAGTTGAACCTTTGACTAATGCTGCTAAGGCGGTTTTGGGGACTGCTCCGATGAATACAAAAGATTAATGTTTACTTTTCAGTGTTTTCGACAATAAGTTCAGGGTGATTTTTTCGGAAATTTTTGCAAGTGTCACTTGAAGATTTTGGAATTGGCAGTTCTCGCAGGATAAATTTTTGTTTTTTGTATTTCCCGTTTTTGACTCCTTGCATAAATATACCTTCATATCTGCTTAATCCTGCGTGTAAATAATCCACAAAACCAAGCCACGGGTCAACGATTATTGCGTGTTTGTCGATTGATTTTATATTGTTAAGTCGTGCTTTTTTACCCCTGTTTACAAGTAAAAAGCAGTGGTCAATGTCTGTTACGGATTTTCCGTATTCTTTGCCGAAGTCTTCAAGGATTTGCAAAGAGGCGATTTTTACGTTGTCAAATCCGTTAGCAAGGAAAGCTCCTTTTGATAAAATTGACAATTCACCACAGTTTGCAACCTTAGATTTTTGCGTATCTTCGATTACTCGGTCAATAAAGCAGCGTGGCAAAATTGCAGTTCTGATACAACGGTAGTAAGAAATAATCCCTTCTGCGTAGTAAGTAGCTTTTTCCAAAAGTTTTGGGTTCTTTTTGCTCGCTTGGTAAAAGTCTGCTCTTGAAGTTGAGATAGAAGGGTATGTGTTCATCATATTTCGCATGATTTTATCAGCGAAACGAATTTCTTTGTTTCTTGAGGTGAAAGTTTGATTTTGAACAGGCTGAATTTGCATTTTAACCTTCTGTGTTTAGAGTTTTCTTGGCAAGTCTTGCTTTTTGTTTGGCAAATCTTTCGGTTTTAATTTTGGCGATTTCGGCTCTTAAATCGTCAATCATATCACAGACTTTATAAATTCCGGCTTCATAATATTCCCATAAACCGCTTAGCTCAGACGTTTTATCTCTTAGCGTACAAAGTTTTTCTCTTTCTAAGGTTAGTTCACCAATCTTTTTTTGAAAGCTGTCAATTTTTGCTTTTTCGTTTTTTGTTAATTTCAGAATTGGACCTGCGTAATCTTTTTTAGGAACGAGTGCTCCAAATGTAATATTGTTGTTTGGGGTTGAATTAAAGGTAATCATGATTTTCCTTTCTGTTTTATTGTTATAAAACGCAGGAAAAAATAAATTTGCTATAATGTTTACAAAAATTAGGAGTCTATTTTAAGGTCAGCAAATAAGGTTAATTCGTCAAAATACTTATATGCGATATCTTTTAATTTTTTATCAATTTTGTCCATATTGTATTCTAGAGCGATTGAGTTTCTTGTTTCCAGCATATCTATCCACGTTTGCCCGTCTTTAATTGTTTCAGTGGCAAAGGCTTCTTTTATAACTTCTTTTGGGTAATTTGCGATAATGCCTTTACTTTTCAAATAATCTTTTAAAATTTTCCAAGATAGTTCATAAGTAATTTCAAAAGTTTGAACAAGAGCCATGTGCATAAGCGGATTTTGCTTGTCATTTCTGTAAGCAAGCACGGCATCGTTATAAATTTTAAAAGCCCTGTTGAAATTTTCTATTCTTTCAGAAAGTCTGCTCATAGAACCCCTATCTACTAAAAAAGTCCCGAAGGGGACTTTAAAAATGGGGCGGAAGATGGGATTCGAACCCACGCATATCGGAACCACAATCCGAGGTCTTAACCGCTTGACGACTTCCGCCATATCTGTTACTCTTTTATTTTATCAAAAACAGTCTTAAAATCAAGTGTTAATTTATTTATTATCTATAATGCAAGGATAATTTTTTCCGTTTATACAAGTTAAAATTTCATCCTTTTTCGCTTTTGCTTGGTCTTCGCTATGATAGCCATTAAATATGGTACGAGTGTTCCCAAATTTATTGACAAAATTTACTGAAAATCTGGGTTCATTATGTCGTTCTTTTCTTTGATTTTCGCCGTATCCTTCCGTTTCTGTAACGGAAACCTCATATTGTTTTATTTCTACGTCTTTCACATCCTTCGGTTTGAATAAAAGGCTTTCATTACGCATATTAAGCATATTTTTTGTTACATTTTTGCAGTAGGCAACTTCTGATTGGCATTCCAAATATTCGTTACTCGTATTATTTATTACTAAAAATATCAGTACAAGTGCAATTACTAATCCTTCTATTATATTTCCTATTTTAATTTTGTCCATTTATATCCTCTACAATTTGAATTGACACGGGAAGGCTTTGTTTGCCAAACATTTATTGATTTCTGAGCTTGTATTCCGTGCGGTTGTTTCGTTTCCCGTTCCGTTATCAACATAGACGGATTTGCCGTTTTTTAGGTTAATTTCATATTCGCAGGAATGAGTTGTTATATAACTATGACTAAAGCTATGCTTGTTTCTATATCTATGAGTTGAACATTCGACATTTATCATTGAGATTGAGCTTGGCGGTAATATTTTTTGTTTTTGCGGTACATTGAAATAATTGAGCGTTCTTATTTCGCAAAAATTTATATTATTTTCGCAGACAAATTCGGGGTTGTATTTGAAAATAGAACCGCCAATAAAAAACACTAATGCTATTAAGCAAACTCTTTGCCAAATCGGAATATAACGATATCTTGCCATTTTTTCTCCATAAAAAAAGAGCAACCGCAATGGCTGCTCTTTTTTATTTTTTAATTAGTTAATTCTTTGGAACATATAACCGATGCCACGAGCTGTCAAGATTAACTCAGGGTTAGCAGGGTCGGTTTCGAGTTTTGAACGTAATCTTGAAATGTGTACGTCAACAACTCTTGTATCAATGCGATGATCAGGCGGATATGCCCAAACGTGTTGCAAGATTTCGTTTCTTGAGAATGCTTGACCTGAATTGTTTACCAACAATTCCAACAAGCTAAATTCCATTCCTGTCAATCTGATACGTTCGTTCTTTCTATATACTTGACGGCGAGCGGTATCAATTTTGATATTGCCTGTTGTAATAACGTTTTTAGTCACTTTACCTGACGGTGTAACCATTTCTCTGTTATTAGTTCTTCTCAATACTGCTTTAACTCTTGCTTCAAGTTCTTTCGGGCTGAAAGGTTTGATAACATAGTCATCTGCACCCAATTCCAAACCTGTGATTCTTTCTGAAACATCACCTAAGGCTGTCAAGATAATAATCGGAACATCAGAAGATCTGCGGATTTCTCTTGTAACTCCGTAACCGTCCATTTTTGGCATCATAACATCAAGTACAACCAAATCAGGGTTGTATTTATTGAAGGCTGCAACGGCTTCTTCACCGTCTTGTGCAGTGTAAACATCGTAACCTGCCATTTTTAAACGAGTTTCCAAAATACGTCTTATACTGGCTTCATCATCTGCCAATAAGATTCTTTGACGATCTTCCGTTTCTGCTGACATTTCCAAATTCTCCGTCATATTCTTTTCCTTACTTTTATTTTTAATAATCCTATACAAAATTGGTAAACTATTGAAAATATTACATTTTATATATTTTTCTATAGTTTTATAACAATATGTTACACTAATTTACACAAAATTGCAAGCACGGATTTGAAAAATTTTTAATTCTTACCAAGGGTAGTCTTTGCTGATTTTCCAGCCGTCTTTTTGAATTAATGCTCCGCACCACAGTCCTCGACCTTTTTTATTGCATTGGTAATTATAAGCCGAAGGTCCGTCTTTAAGTTGTTCTCTTGTTCTTTGTACCGTTCCCGCTTCGCCGTCATCAGAAAAATGAATATTTGTGCCTTTTTCGGAATTTATTACAAAGTAAAAAGCATCTCGTCCGAATCTGTTTGGCGGATTTTTATAGCCGTTCAAATCGACAATCATTCCTATAGAAACACTCCCGTTTCGGTTAGCAGTTCCCGTGACCTCTCCGTTACCAAGCAGGATTGAAGTTCCTGACATAAGCGTGTATTGTTTCCCAGAACTTCTGATAATTGCCAACCCTGTTTCTCGGTTTCCGTTTGGTGAGTAGTAAATTTTTTGATTTGGGACGGTTTCTGAAGAGTCAATTTTTAAATGAGGTGCCATATATTTTTCAAAACGTTCCCTGCCTTTTTCGTTGCTTACCGTCAACATCGCTCCGCCGCTTGTGTCTTCGGCAAGTTTTGCGGCATTTGCGATTTCCGAGTAGGCTTTTTGTAGTTTTGCAACGGTGGTTTTCTTTTGAATATTTGTGTAAAGAACAGGCATTGTCATCGCCGCAACCACTCCTATAATACCCAAAGTGATTAAAACTTCAGCCAAAGTAAATCCAAATTTCTTTTTCACTACACACCTCGTCTATATTTTTTAATTTCCTGATATGTTACATCTTATTAACATGATGTATCGTATCATAAGTATTAAAAATATGCAAAATTATATCATTTATTAA
>CAVKDD010000120.1:0-5030 GCA_963654845.1 Acutalibacteraceae bacterium
CAATGTTAATATTGCCTATATTACTAATTTTCCGTATTAGTCGGGTTTACTGTTATTGCCTGGAGTAAAACAATTTCCACGCTTGCGTTTGCAGGCAGGCTTACGTCTTCACCCTTATCCCAAATTGATTTTACAAGTCCTCCGCCTGCACCGACAGCTGTTGCCAACGCCGTACCTCTGCCGATACTTCCGCCTGATAACGGTGAAATTATTACACCTGCCAAAGCACCTGCTCCCGCACCTGCAACAACATCGGTTGCGTAATCCTTAGTTACGTCAAATTTTGTTCCGCCCACGAGAGTTCCTGACATGTCATCTGTTTTGATAATCCCTGAAATCGGAATTTCCTGACCTGTAGGTGTTGTAATTTGAGTAAATCTTATTGCCAATTTACCGTTAATACTGCCATGCTTTGCACTTGAAGCTTCAATAACGGAACCCTTAACAGAACTTCCCGCAGGTGCGATAAGTTTATTATTGTAGTAATAATCTTTACCCAAAACCATTGTAACAGTTTGTCCCGTTACTGCCGTTGCAGAACTTATTGGCATAGTGAAAATAGCCTTGAAGGATTGTCCCGCAGGAACAACAGAAACACTGCCTTTTAGCGTATTTTCGTTAATTTTATACTGTTCTTCGATAACAGGTTTCGGAGTTATCGGAGTCGGTTCTTCATAACTGAAATTTTGGCGTGCCATTACACTACTTCCAATTACTAACAAGGTTGCAACAAGCATTATTTTTTTCATTTACAATAGTTCTCCCTAATACATCTGTCTATAATTTTACTTAATTAAAAACTTTTGTCAATTTATTACATGGATAGTTTACAATCGGGTGTTAATCCGTAATAGTATGTGTAATCGGTACTGGAGCAGTTAAGATAATGATTTGTTGGTCGCCTGCGGGGATTTTTGTATGAACGCCCATACTTCTTTTTCCGCCGGGACGCATTTGCAAGGTTGCAGCTCTGTGATTCCACGAGATACCTTGAAATTTGCTTTGGTAATGCGGCATTTTTACCCAATCCGCAGGTGGGGTTAACTCTCCGCCAATCATATTATTATTTGAAGTGTAAATATATCCTTTTACGGGTGTTTCAAATCCGTCAGGCATAATCATTTTTGTGATTTTAATTTTCATGGCAGCATTTGTACCTACAACAGGCTCGTTGATTTTCTCAATGTATCCGTAAAATTCTGTTTCTCTCGGGATAATATTTGTTTCGTACATAAAAAGGTCACTCGTTGAAATGAATTTGACCTTGTAACCCTCAGGGCAGGTTTCTGTCGAAATTTCCTGAGTTGAAAGTACGGGAACAAACGAACCTGTTGGCAAAATTATTTCATCATACCCTTTCAATTCCAGTTGAACGGGTACGATTTCGGCGGCAATACAACTTTGCGGAAGGCTAATCAGTATTCCGACTAAAAATAAAACTGTTGTAATTGTTGCCAAAAATGCTCTCATAATTGTTATTATAACAGTTTTTACAAAGATTTCAAGATTTGACCGTCAGAAACATTTTCTTTTCTTATATATTCAATATATTCAAGAATTTTGTTGTAATTTTCTTCCACCACCATGACTGAGCGAATTTTAGCGGCATTGCGAATACCAGCGATATAGTGCGGGTAAAACTTTCTAAAGAATTTAATTGCCAAATTTTCCCCACGAAGTTTGATTTCTTCGTCCAAATGCCACCTCATCATGTTAAGTTTTTCATCCAATGTCGGCGGTGCGATTTTTTCACCTGTTGCAAAATAATGAGCAATTCTTCCGATAAGTGTCGGGTCACCAAGTACCCCTCTTGCAACGGCAACCCCGTCAGCTTCGCTTTCTTCAAGGCATTTTATAGCCTCTTCAATCGAGGTAATATCACCGTTTGCAAAAACGGGAATATCAACATTATGTTTAAGTTCGCTGATTTTTTTCCAATCTGCAACACCTGAGTAAAACTGAGAGCGGGTTCTTCCGTGAATTGTAATAAATTCCGCTCCTGCTTCTTGCATTTGTTGCCCGAATTCTACAAAATTCATTTCATCTTGTGTGTAACCGAGTCTGAATTTTACACTAACAGGTTTATCTGTTCCCGCTTTTACTGCCTTAACCAAATCCGCCGCAAGTCGTGGGTTTCGCATCAAGGCTGCACCGTCTTGACCTTTTACGACTTTATTAACGGGACAACCCATATTTATGTCAATCATATCCGCAAATTGGCTTAAATATCTTGCTGCAGACTCCATTAGATGCGGTTTGTGTCCGTTTATTTGGTAAACAATCGGGTGATGAGTGTCATCAAGTTTGGTAATTTCAGTTTTTACATTCTGTGCCAAAAATTCTGAGCTTATCATCTCGGTTGTCAAAAGTGCTGTCGGAGCGTACTTTCTGACAAGAGAACGCAAAACATAGTCGGTTATACCTGCCATTGGGGCAAGTGAAACCTTACTTTCTATTAATTTTGCTACTCTATTTTGCATAATCCTTCAATTCTTCGGCTCTTGCTTTTGCGTATTCTTTATATTGGTCTTCATCAGCATTCGAGTTTGCGTAGGCAATATAATATTTATACGCATTTTTGAAATCTTTTAGCGAATCATAATCTGAAGCTATCATATAATTGCAAATCAGAAAATCTTTGTTAAGTTGATATGCTTTTGTTAAGTCGCTGATTGCTTCTTTTTTATTTTCCTTCGCATCATATATCATACCACGATAATAAAAGGCGTAGGCATTATTGCTGTCTTTTGCTAACAATTCGTTGAATTTAACAAGACTTTCGTCATATTTTTCCTCATCATACAAGGCGATAGCGGAATTTAGCAGATTTGACCTGTCGTTTTCCTCGATAGATTGCAGGTATTCAATCGCTTGAGTATTGTTTTTATTAAAGGTAATCGCTTTTTGCAGATAAAATTTTGCATCTTCGTACTTTTCGTCTTCCCCGTACAGGCATGCTATGTAGTATGCAATATCAGAATCCACAGGTTTTAGAGCAAGTGCTTTTTTGTAATATTCAATCGAATGTTCTCTGTCACCGAGTTCCTGGTAAGAAGTTGCTACACCAATCATCGTATCAACCGTAGGCGGTTGAATTAGCAAATAGTAACTGATTGCGTTTTTGTAATCTTTGTTTTTATACGCCGTTGCAGCCTTCTCCATTTGTTGGTTTAACTTCATATCATTGATATTGTTAAGTGTTGTAGTAATTGTTGCTTCCTTCGGGAAGGCTGCTGAGGCGGTTTGCAAGGTTGAAATCGCAGCATCAAAATTATTACCTTGAGCAAGTGCTAAGGCTTTGTTTACATAGATTTCAGGTGATTTGCCGTTAAGTCTGATAGCTTCGTTATAAAGCGTAATCGCATCGGTCAACTTGCCGTTTTTGTGCAATTCTATTGCGTAATCATAGAAAATATCCGCAGGGTGCATGTTTTCCATGTTCTTATTTACATATTCAATAAATGCAGATGCTGTCATTGTCTTTTTTGCATTGCTAATCAGTTGATTTTTGATATATTCGTTCTCAGGGTCAAGTTCAAGAACTTTTCTGTAGCCTTCTTGAGCAACTTTATTATCGCCAAGTTTGTCATAACATTGAGCCCTGTATAAATTTGCATTAATATTATTAGGATAAAGTATCAAGACTGATTCATACGCCTTGATAGCCGTTCTGTAATCGCCTTTTTGCTGATACAAAGTACCTGTGTTAATTCTTGTGTTTGTGTTTGACGGGTCAAGTGCTTCTGCCTGCTTGTAATAAGTGAGGGCTTCGTCTAACTTGTCCTGTTTTTGCAAAATTGCACCCATGTTGGCGTACAAAGCACCGTTTTTAGGGTTGTTTTCAAGTTTTTTCCTGAAAATTCTTTCTAATCCGTACAAAACCTCTTTGTTATCAGATGTTAAGTGTTGCAAAACGTAAGAATACTCGGTCATTGCGTCTTCTTCGTTGTTTTGGTTGTCAAGAATTTTTGCATAAGCAAGTCTTAAATCCAAATTTGTCGGATTTACCGCAACGGCTTTTTTATAATATTCTCCCGCTTTCGGTTCGTTGCCTAAAATCTTCATGATTTCCGCAACCTGTTCAAAACTTTTTGCTTGCAGGTCTTTGCTGCCAAGTGCTTGCATAAATTCATACGCAGCAGCAGGAAAATTTCCCTCGGCACGAAGTCTTTTTGCCGTGTTAAATCTGTTTTGAGACGAGGTGTCAAATTTTGTAAACTCTAAGCAGTTGTTCAAATTGTTTTGAACTTTTGCTGTCGCAGAAGAGGAGTTTTGAGCTGCTCCGCTATTCGGGTAATAGACCAAATAAAATAACGCACTTCTGAAATCATCGGCGGCTTTTGTCCACTCTTTATCTTTGTTTGCGTATTCAGTTCCTCTTGCAAGGTACGCATTGATAAGCCCGATTCGTGCGGAATTATCAAGATAATTTATTCTAAGTGCACTCTTAAATTCGTTGATTGCGTTCGGGTACTGATATTGAGACATGTATGTCTGTCCTAAGTCGTAATGCTCCTTAAAATCAGCGAAAGCAATTCCGTTTAGCAGTGTTAAAATAAAGCATAGTTTCGCAAGTTTAGCCAATGTTTTCTTCATAAGCACTCCCTTTTGAAACTATTTTATTACAACAATTTTTTTCTGTATATACAACAGTGGGGTAATTGTAAACTTCTGTATCAAAAAGCACGAATTTCTAACCTGAAACCCGTGCTATGATTTGAAAATTTATTCCATAATAAAATCGCTTACTGAAATATAGCTCATGCATTCATCAAACAGTTTTTGTAGAGGAATTGAAATCATGTCTTTCGTAACTTGATTGTTTTCCAAAGTTGCTGTGGCTAAATTCATTTGTTTGTTTTCCATTTTTTAATACTCCTCATTTATTCTTTCGGGTAAATATCCTTAATCTTAACAAGTTTTTTATCGGTTCTTCCTGCGAAAAACTTTAATATAAAGTGTATATATTCCACACATATTTTATGAAAATGTTGCGGTTAGTGTCTTTGAATGCTTTACAAAACTTAATG
>CAVKDD010000121.1:0-5029 GCA_963654845.1 Acutalibacteraceae bacterium
GAAATTTTGAATTACAAAGGTTTATTTGAACTTGAAAAAATGAACTTCATTGAAGCGATAAAAGATTTTTCTAAAGCAATTCAAATTGATAAATCTAATTCAAAATATTACTACAATTTAGGTAATGCGTATTTTTACAACGGTTGGGTGGAAGAGGCTCAAAAAGCGTATCAAAAAGCGTTGTATATAAATCCTGAAAACCTTGATTACAGGTATTCTTTGGCATATTTATATTATGAACAAAAAGAGTATCAAAAATCTAAAAAAGAAACCGATGCGATTTTGGAGATCAATCCGAAACATTCTCAAGCCAATGTTTTGAAGGCTTTGCTTTTGGCTAATAAAAAAGATTTTATTACGGCTCAAGAAATTTTGGAAAATAATATTAAAAACGGATATGGCGATGATTTCACAAAAAGCACTTTGAGTGAAATTTATGCCGAGTTGAGTAATTTCGGCAAGGCTGAAAAACTTATCTTGGAAATTCTTGAAAAAAATCCTGATAATCTTTCATATTTAGGGAATTTGGCTGAGATTTATATTAAAGAACGTGATTATGACAAGGCTTTAGAACTTGTGCAAAAAATGTTAGTCATCAATCCGAATTATATTTTGGGTGAAATTTTAGGTGCAAGAATTGCTTATTTAAAAGAAGATTACGACTTGGCAAAAGAGTATGCACAAGAGGCTCTTTCGCTTGATATAAATTGTTCTGACGGGTATTATTATTTGGCACTTGTCAGAGAAAAAGAAAACGATATTGACGAAGCAATAGAATGTATGAAACGAGCAATTTTGTACGATTTGAATAACTCGGAATATTATAGAAAAATGTGCGAATTTTATCAGTTGAAAAAGGATTATAAAACCGCACTTGAATATATTACCGAAGCGGAAAATATTAATCCGTCAAATGAGTACAAATACATATATTCCGAACTTGTGAAAATTAACCGAAAAAATAAAAGTAAATAATTGCAAAGATTGCAGAAAAATTTTTGCCTTTTGAAAAAACATAAATATAATACTACTATGCAGGCAAAAGTGGAGATTGAGATGGTAAGGAAAAACGATTATATCAAAAGATTTTTAATAACGGCATTGTTGGCAGTCGGAATGCCAATGGCAACATTTGCGGCAAAAGCTCCTGAAGTGACAGTTCCGCATCAGTACCCGAAAAAATACACCCCTGAATATATCAGCCAAATTACACCGACTTATAAAGATGTCGGCAAAGATGAGGTGTTTTATGTTGCACTTGATATGTTAAAAGATACTGAAGGGGTATTTTCAAGAAATGCAATTTTGGGTAATAATTTGTCTCAAAAGCCTATGAAGATTGAATTTCGTGACTTGGGACAAATTAATCAGGAATACGCAAATTTTGATGCTTTAGGTTGGAAGCGTGGCAGAAGTTTGTATATTTATATAAATAACAAACACAAATCAGCACCTGCGGGAGCGATTGCGGCATTGTTATCGCACGAAGCGTTGCACCAAGATGAGTATAATTCTTTGGCGGAAGAAACTTATGCTTGGACAATGGAAGCTGTTGTTTGGAACGATATTTTAAAAACTTATCCTGAAAGCAATCAGGAATCAAATGCTTTGGTTGTTCGTGAAAACACTTTGAAAAAATTGTTGGAAAAAGGCGATTATACGAATAAATATATTAAAAAAGCCGTGTTGACAAACTCAGGGTATAAAAATTTGCCGTCTTATTCTCCGGGATTTAATGATTTATAAAAATTTTTGAATAATTAACATTTGTAGCTAAAAAGTATATTGATTATCAAAAATCCTTGATGTTAAATAGGACTATGAGAAAACGGACTAAAACCATATTGCTTATAGTGTTGGCGATTGCAACGGCATTTGCAATTAATGGGTTTTATAATGCTTATCATAATCCGTTGTTGAATGTCGAGAAAAAGGATGTTGATACTTCTCAGATGTCTTCTCAAAAATTGTTTGAACATACTTGGCAGGTCGTTAAAAATGAATATTACGACCCGAATTTCAACCGCCAATATTGGGTAAGGTGGAAAAATCATTATAAAGGCAAAATTAAGACCGAAGAAGACGCAAAAGTTGCGATTGATTCCATGTTGGAAAGCTTAGATGACCCGTATTCACGATTTTTGACAAAACGAGAATTTGCGGAACAAAACAGTTCTATTACCTCAAAAATTTCAGGAATTGGGGTTAATATTGTTAATGATTCGGGAAAAACAAAGATTATCAGTGTAATTGAAAACACTCCCGCACAGTTTGCCGATTTGAAATCGGGCGATATAATCATTTCCGTTGACGGAGTGAAGGTTAGCGGACTTTCTTTGGCACAGGTTTCGAGCCTTGTCAAAGGTCCTGTAAATACTTTTGTCAGTATGGATATTTTGAGAGGAAATGAGGTTATAAAAAAGAAAATTATCCGAAAAGAGATTTCTATAAAAACTGTCAAAAGTTCTGTTGATAAGAATATCGGATATATTCAGTTGACAAGTTTTATCAGTGCGGCGACTCCGAACGAATTTTTGGAAGCGTTAGAAAATACGCACGATACAAAAGGTCTGATTATTGACTTGAGGGGCAATACGGGCGGCTTGTTACCGAATGCGGTCTTTATTTCTAATTTATTTATTAATAAAGGTAAAATTGTTAGTATTGTCGGGCGAAACGGTTACCATTACGACATTATGGCACAGGATACCAATGTTAATATTGATAAACCCGTAATTCTTCTTGTTGACGGGGCAAGTGCCAGTGCAAGCGAAATCTTTTCGGGTGCGATGAAGGACTATCATAGGGCAAAACTTGTCGGAACGAAAACTTACGGGAAAGGTATGGTTCAGAAAATTATTCCTATGCCGAACGAAACAGGCTTGAATTTGACCGTTGCAAAATATTTGACGCCAAAAGGTAGTGATATCAATAAATTGGGGATTAATCCCGATATCGAAATGCCGATAAAACAGGCTGATATCTTGGCAAAAAAAGATACTCAACTTGAAAAAGCCAAAGATATTTTGAATAACATGATTAGTAAAAAGTAGGGTATTGCTGAAGCCCACTTGAAAAATGTCGGTTGGCATACTTGCCCAACGTGCTAAAATGCAGCCCCTGACTGAGTATAAGCCTTATGAAAGTTAGGTCGGCATTGCTATGCCGACAACGTAATTTTAAGTGTCAGGCAATGCCGTGACCTACATTTGGGCTTAGAAATGTGTGTTCAATGTTGAAATATAATACAAACTTTTACTAGGTACGCCAAAAAGTCACTCTGAACTTGATTCAGAGTCTGTTATTACGAGGGAATAGAATAAATTTTAAAACAGATTGTTACAAAGCGAACCAACGAACCTACGGTGAGTTGTGTGAGCCTGTATGCGTAGGCGAAGCCGAAGAAGAATAGGCTAAAAATCACTTTTCGCATGCTCAAAGGATTTTTTAAGCCTTTCAGAATGACGAAAGCTTTGGTAAGCTCACCAAATAGTCATGCTGAACAGCACGAGCAGTGTGCGTAAGGAAGTGAAGGCACGATTAATGCGAGTGCGTGATTCAGAATCTCTTTAATAATCAAAAAATACAAAGGATTACATTCAAAAATCTTTGTAAAATAATGTTCCCCGCTGGCAGGGGAACCAAAATCTTTGATTTTGAAGGGGAGGAAAATAATCGAAATAAAACAAAGATTAAAACCTCTAAAATCCTTGTTAAACCTTGACATGAAGAGCCTCTGAAATCGGTTCAGGATGACTTTTTTGTATGAAAACTTTTTTAATCTTTTCATGGTGTTACCCTTAAGAAATTTTACAAAATATTACCCTGTTGTGTCTTGACAGGCATGTTTGTTTTATAATCGTTTCGAGAGGTTAGAATTTGAAACATTCAAGACTTACAGCGTTAATATTTATAGCACTTATTTTAGGTGTTTTATTTGGACATTTTGCCCCGCATTATGCGGTTAAAATGCGTGCATTTGCTTTAATTTTCTTACGCATGGTAAAAATGATTATCGCTCCGTTGTTGTTCGCAACCCTTGTTACGGGTATTGCGGGTCACGGGGATGTGAAAAAACTCGGCAAAATCGGGGTAAAAACCATTGTTTATTTTGAAATTGTAACGACTTTGGCGTTAGTTATCGGGCTTACAATGGCGAATATATTTAATCCGGGGAAAGGTTTTGCAACAGGGACGGTTGCTAATCCCGAGTTGTTAAAAGAAGCAGGTTTAATGGCGGTTACGACTCCGCATACTTCAATTTCGGAGATGATTGTAAACGTTTTTCCTACAAGTATCGTTCAGGCAATGTCTGAAGGGAATTTGTTGCAAATCGTTGTCTTTTCTATCTTTATGGCGGTTGCGATTTGTGCTGTCGGGGAAAAGGGCAAACCTGTTATGGATGTTCTTAATTCGGTTTCTCAAATTATGTTCAAGTTTACCGAATATGTTATGTACTTTGCTCCGTTGGGCATTTTCGGTGCAATCGCTTCAACTGTTGGGATGAACGGGTTATCAATCCTCAAAAATTACGCAAAAATTATATTTTCACTATATACGGCACTTGCGTTGTTTGTTTTGGCGGTGTTCATTATTGCTTGTCGTTATGCAAGAATTTCCTTTAGAAGTTTGTTGAAGGCAATTCAGGAACCTGCGATTTTGGCATTTTCGACTGCAAGTTCTGAGGCTGCTTTTCCTAAAGCAATCAGCGTTATGGAAAAATTCGGAGTTCCGCAAAATATTGTTAGTTTTGTAATGCCTACGGGTTATACTTTTAACCTTGACGGTAGCACATTATATCTTGCAATGGCGGTAATTTTTTCTTCTCAAATTTGCGGTATAAATCTTGATATTAACCAACAATTATTGATGATGTTGGCATTAATGCTTACAAGTAAAGGTATTGCAGGTGTTCCGAGAGTTTCTTTGGTTGTACTTGCAGGTACTTTGTCCAGTTTCAATATTCCGATTATCGGGGTTGCAATTCTGCTCGGTATTGACCAAATTTTGGATATGGGCAGAACCACCG
>CAVKDD010000122.1:0-5028 GCA_963654845.1 Acutalibacteraceae bacterium
GCGTAATAATCTGTAGTTTTTTGATTTGATTTTAAATTTTTTTGTAAAAAATTTTTGAAAAATTTTAAAAATTTATTTGTTTTTTTATTTTGAAAATTCTTTTCGAAAGAAATATTTTTTCTTTTTTCCAGAATATAATTTAGCAAGGCTTTTGTGTTATATCCGATTCCGTAGCAAATGTCCAAAACCCTTATGTTATCATATTTTGGCAGTATATCATGCAGATTAGAGGGGAAAATAAACTTTTCATAGGCTTCCGTCAAAGCCCCTGTGGCACTATGATATATGTCGTTAAAGTCTTTGCTGTACAAGCCGACCGAACCGTCTTTAGTAAAATATGGATAAAATTCACTCATATCAATACTTTAGAGCATTTTTTGAAATATGACAAATTGTTAAAATAACTTAAATAAGCCATTTTTTGTGTTTTTGGTATAATAACTAAAGAAGAAAGGTAAGTAAGATATGAAAATTACAGTAAAAGTGCCTGCAACAACCGCAAATCTCGGTCCGGGATTTGATTGTTTGGGTATGGCTCTTCCGATATACAATACAATTACCATTGAGGAAACCGTTTTGCCCGGTACAGGTGTTGAAATCAATGTATTTCCAACGAGTGACATGGTGGAACAGTCCTCTTTAGAGCATATTCCGTTGGACAACAACAGTATCGTTTACAAAGCGGTGGAGCTTTTATATAACATGATTGGGCAATCTCCTGCCGAGTTAAAAATCAACATTTACACAGGAATTCCTGTAGCAAGAGGTTTGGGTAGCAGTTCTTCGGTTATTGTCGGTGCATTATTTGCGGCAAACGAATTATTAGGACGTCCTGCGGATGAACCTGCGTTGCTTTCTATTGCTTGCGAAATCGAAGGTCACCCTGATAATATTACCCCTGCTATTGTTGGCGGATTGGTAATTTCATCACAAGAAGAAGACGGCAGTGTTGTATATAGAAAACTTGATTGGCCTGAAGAATGGGCTATAACCGTTTGTATTCCTGATTTTGAATTATCTACGGATATCGCACGTTCTGTTTTGCCTGCAGAAGTTCCTATGCAGGATGCAATTTTTAATGCTAAAAGACTTGCATTGTTTGTCGAAGCCGTACATACTAAGGATTCAGAACTTATGAAAATGGCTCTTCAAGACAGACTTCACCAACCGTACAGAATGAAATTGGTTCCGGGCTTGAACTCGATTATCAGCAATTTAAGACACTTTGACAATGTTTTAGGTTGTGTATTGAGCGGTGCGGGGTCTTCAATTTTGATTATTTCCGAGAAAAACAACTTGGATAAAATCAGAAATATTGTAAAAGATACTTGGGCTGAACAAAATATTAAATGTGAAATTAAGACTTTGTCCGTTGAAAATAACGGTGCTCAAATTATCACAAACGAAGATTAGTCTTGTTATTAGCGTAATCAGACAATAAAAATTAAATCAAAAAGCTTTCATAATTGTTTAGAACAATATGGAGGCTTTTTTCATGAATATTAAAATTTTAGATTTATGCGTAGGGTGCGGAGCATGTGCGATTATTAACCCTGAAGTTTTTGAAATTAACCAAAATAAGGCGATTGTGAACAAGTCAAGAATAGAAAATTTTGAAGATTTGTGCATAGATGCCGCTATTACTTGCCCTGTTAATGCCATTGAAATTGATGAAACTTAATATAGATTAAGAAATATTAAGTATCTAAAAGTCAATCATAATGCCTGTTTTAAAATTTTTCAAAAATCCAAAGTCAATTTTACTGCGAAAAAATACTTTATAAAAGAGTAGGTAAAATTTGTAGTAAATTTGAAAGGTAGGTATTTATGACAATCGGAGTAGCAACAGGACACGCAGCAGCAGTTATGATGGACAGAAGCAAAGGCTCTATGACAAACAGGGCTCAATGTGCAAAAGAACACTTTAAAAATGATATGAAAACAGGCTTGAAATTGTGGGCTGTAGGCGGAGCAGGCGTTGGTACCGTTTATGCGGTTAAACATAGTGCAAAAGCAGCAAAAGCCGTAAAAACAGGTGCTACATATTTAGGCAAAGGTCTTGGCAAATTGGCAACAAAATTAGGTGCTTCAAAATTGGGTGCTAAAATCTTGGCTCACGCACCAAAAGCAGGTGTTGCAGCCGTTGTGATTGCCGCAGGAGCTTATGCGTTAGACACAATCATCGGTTATGCAAACAAAGCAGGCAGAATCGACCAAAAATATGAAGATGCTGCAAAAATCGAAGGTTCAACTAAGAACGTAGTTTTAGATGCTTAATTAGCGTTGATAAAATTTTAGATAAAAGCGGTGTAGATACTCTCTATACCGCTTTTTCATAAGTAAACGTTACCGTAATAAATTTTTCCTCGACTTTTGTAATAGCCCAGCGAAGAACATTGCCAAATCTGCGATTTAGTTCGTTTTCAATATTTTCTGTTGAAAAATCAAGGTTTTTCTCCAATTTTACGATTTCTGAAATTATTTCGGTTTTCATAAATTATTCCACAGTTACCGATTTAGCCAAGTTTCTAGGTTGGTCAACGTCTTTACCCAAAAATTCCGCAATATAATAAGCAATCAGTTGCAAAGGAATCATTGCGATAATTGGTGACAAGATTTCGTTGACATCAGGAACTTTGATTATGTAATCAAACAAATCGTCCAATTTCGGGTCATCTGAGTTTGTCAAAGCAATCATTCTTGCATTTCTTGCTCTTGCTTCCTCACTGTTTGAAAGTAATTTTTCATAAACTGAACCCTTCATCAAAATTGACAATACAGGCATTGTTTCGTCTAACATTGCAATAGGTCCGTGTTTTAATTCGCCAGCAGGGTAGCCTGTAGCGTTGATATAACTGATTTCTTTCAGTTTTAAAGCCCCTTCTAAGGCTGTAGGGTAATTTATACCTCTTGCAATATAGATAAAGTCTTTTGTTGAAGAGTATTTTCTTGCACATTTTTGAATGCACTCTTTGTGTGCCAAAATTTGTTCAATTTTTTGCGGCAATAATAACAATTCTGACTTAATTTCCATTAATTCGTCTTGTTTCATTGAATTTTTGATTTCAGCCAAATACAATGCCAACAAGTAGAAAGAGGTTAACTGTGCAATATAAGATTTTGTAGCGGCAACGGAAACCTCAATTCCCGCACTGACAGGAACTAAACTGTCCGCTTCTCTTGCCATTGCACTGTCAGGACGGTTAGTGATAATCAAAATGTGAGAACCTTTTGCCTTTGCCTGTTTGATAGCAGTCAAAGTATCAGCCGTTTCACCTGATTGAGAAACCCCGATTACAAGTGTATGTTCATCTGTTACGGTGTTTCTATAGATATATTCACTTGAAGCCTCAATATCAACAGGAATTTTGCAGAAATCTTCAATGATATATTTACCAATCATTGCCGCATGCAGCGAAGTTCCGCAAGCGATAATCTGTATTCTGTTCAAATTTCTAAGGCTTTCGATATTTAATTTAACTTCATCCAAAGATACAGGGGAATCTGCCGTGTGAAGTTTTCCGACCAAGATATTGCGGATTACGTCAGGTTGTTCATGGATTTCTTTAAGCATGAAGTGTTTGTAACCCATTTTGCTCAAGGCTACAGGCTCCCAAGGTAATACTTCAACCTTTGGAGTTACGGCGTTGCCGTCAGCATCTTCAAGTCTGATCGAATCAGGTGTCAAAGTTGCAACCTGATTATCAGTCAAATAAATTGCATTTTTGGTGTATTTGATAAAGGCAGGAATATCAGAAGCCACATAAAACTCTTTCTCCCCAAGCCCGATAACAAGCGGAGCATTTCTTTTTGTTACAACAAGTTTATCTTTTTCCTCCTTGTGCATTACGCCAAATGCGTACGCTCCTTCAATTCTTTTTGCCGCAAGTTGAACGGCTTTTGTCAAATCTTTAACTTCGCCGTAAATTTGAGCCATTAAGTGAGCAACAATTTCGGTATCTGTTTGAGAGCGGAACACGCAGCCCTTAGCCTCTAATTCGACCTTTAATTCTTTATAATTTTCAATAATACCATTGTGAACGATTACTAATTTACCGCAATTACAAGTGTGAGGGTGAGCATTGATTACGGTCGGTTTTCCGTGAGTTGCCCAACGAATATGTCCGATACCCATTGTTGATTTTGCAATTTCATAAGCATGAGGGCTCAATTCTTCTCTCAAATTGCATAATTTTCCCTCTGCCTTATAAATTTTAATACCGTCCGCACATTGAACCGCAATACCTGAGGAATCATATCCTCTGTATTCCAACTGTTCCAATCCGTCTAATAATATATCTACAACAGGTTTTCTGCCAACGTAACCTATAATACCACACATACTGTATCTTCTCCCTACTTTCTGTACAATATATATAGTATCATCAAAATATTAACTTTAGGTTTCCTTAATATAATTTTTACATTAATCTAAAATACGAACGCCTGCACCCATTGTCGGCTGAATCATGTTATTATAACGATATCCCCTGTTTCCGTAATATGCGTTGTGATAACCCGGAAGCATTGCATTGTTAAATATCGGCGGGGTAATTGGCGGAGTTAAACCAGTAGGATAACCGTTATATCTGCTGTAAATTCTGCGAAACGGATTTGGTGAATAGTAATCCGCAACATAGTTTTTCATGTTGTAAGTGTCCTGATAGCAGGATAAAATATTGTTGACACGTTCTGAATATGTCATAGATGGGTATGTTTGGCGAAAAATAGTTCTCTCAATTCTGCCAAGTCTGTTTGACAATGATTGTCTCGGGTAAATCTTATGATATAAATATAATTCAACCCTGTTCAAGTCCTGTGAATACATATCACCTGTGTCATTATACGAGGTATCGTTGTTTGCCATATTTGTTGAAATATATTTATGAGTTTCAAGTTTTCCGCCTGCCATGACCGAGTTTGTAACTCCTAAAACAAAACAAAAAGCAATTAAACTTAGTAATAAATTCTTCATATTTAATCCTCACTCTCAAGTGTTATCCTAATTCGGACGTGATATTTTTACAT
>CAVKDD010000123.1:0-5003 GCA_963654845.1 Acutalibacteraceae bacterium
ACAAGGTATGATTCACTGCCCAATCGGTAAAATCCAATTTTCAGAAGCTGATTTGGTTAAAAACTATGCAACTTTGGCAGATGCTATCTTGAAAGCAAAACCTGCTTCAGCAAAAGGTACATTTGTTAAATCAGTTTACTTGGCAACTACAATGGGTCCTGGTATCAAACTTGATCCGAAAGTATTTGCTGCAGAAGTAAAAGATTTAATCGCTGGTTAAATTTTTAACAAATTGCAAAATATGAAAAAGACGTAGGCATTGCTTGCGTCTTTTTTAGTATTAATAGTTTAATAATATTACACAATTTCAAATGTGTTAAATTTTTGTGATACAATATGTATCGTAATGGTTAAGAATGAGAAAAGAGATAACAAGTATCTGGTCATAGGGCATGATTATAATAATGGCGGAATATTTGCGATTTTTGCGAGTGTTGTTTCGTATATAATTTGGGCTGAAAGAAACGGATACCTTCCTATTGTTGATTTGCAACACCATTATAATCAATATTTCAAGGATGGCAGAGTTTATCTTGATAATGCGTGGGAGTATTTTTTTGCTCAGCCGACAGAGTATAATTTGAAGTCAATTCAGGACGGTATGAATATTTCAATAAGTCTTAGCCAATTTATGCCTTATGAAGACACTATGTTTATTCCGAGTGATATTCCAAGCAGTAAAAATGAAGTTTGCAAAAATAAAAATGCTCAAGATTATCAAAAATATTTGAAGTTTAATAAGGCATTTGAGGCTAAATTAATCAAAAAATACGAGGAAATCATCGGGGAAAAGTTAAATATTTTGGGTGTACTTTGCAGGGGAACGGATTATGTTTCTAAGAAGCCTTACGGGCATAATATTCAACCTGATGTCGAAACCGTTATCAAGAAGGCTAAAGAGGTCATAGAAGAGCAAAAAGTTGAACATATTTGGGTAGCAACTGAAAGCCTTGAAATTTACAATCGTTTTGTTGAGAATTTTGGAGATTTAGTTATTCCGAATCCGCAGTATAAATATGAGGAAACAAAGGATAAATATTTGTACGAAATACCAGTAAATGACGGTAATCATTCGTATAATTTGGGTTGCGATTACATTTTGTCGATGTATATTTTGTCAAAATGCAAATATTTTATCGGCGGTAAAACTTATGGTACAATGGGTGTGTATTTGATGTCCGATTTGTTCAAAAATCAGCAATATGTTTATTTGTTTGATTGCGGATTTTACGGGGATATCACATATAATAATATCTTTGAAAAAATGTTTTCAATAAAAAAGATTGTTACGGATAAAAATACAAGAATAGCTTTGACTGTTTTTGGTATAAAATTTATAAGAACGAAGAATAATATTGAAACTTACAGGAGAAATTAAATGCCATTTGAATTTAAACCTCAAGAGATAAAAGATGTAATTTTGGTCGAGCCTAAAGTTTTTGGTGATGCTCGTGGATTTTTTATGGAAACTTACAAAAAATCTGATTTTTTTGCAAATGGAATCGATGTTGAATTTAATCAGGATAACCATTCAAAATCAACAAAAGGTGTATTGAGAGGTTTGCATTTTCAAAAGGCTCCGCATGCTCAGGCTAAACTTGTAAGATGTTCAAAGGGCAGAATTTATGACGTTGCGGTGGATATTCGCAAGGGGTCGCCAACCTTTGGCAAATATGTGAAGGTGGAATTATCGGAAGAAAATATGAGAATGTTGTTCATTCCTGCGGGCTTTGCTCACGGGTTTGTTGCTTTGTCTGATGAAGTTGAACTTTTGTATAAGGCAAGCGGAGAGTATTGTCCTGAAGCCGATTGCGGAATTATTTGGAACGACAAGGACATAAATGTCGATTGGAATATTGATTTTGAACCGATTTTGTCCGAAAAAGACAAGGTTCAAAAAACATTGGCACAAAGAATGGAAGAATTATAGGGAGTAAAATATGAAAACAATATTAGTAACAGGTGGGGCAGGATTTATCGGAAGCTGTTTTGTAAGACACGAATTGAAAAAGCACCCTGATTATAAAATTATAAACTTAGACGCATTGACTTATTGCGGAAATTTAGAAAACTTGAAAGACGTTGAAGACAATCCGAATTACGGATTTGTTCACGGTAATATTTGTGACCGAACTTTGGTTAGGGAATTGGTAAACGAGTCAGATTATGTTGTGAATTTTGCGGCAGAATCTCACGTTGATAATTCTATTAAACATCCTGAAATTTTTATAGAAACAAATGTTCAGGGAACTTTGAATTTGTTGCAGGCTTGTAAAGAGCTTGGAATTGAAAAATATTTGCAGGTATCAACCGATGAAGTTTACGGAACGTTAGGTAAAACGGGATATTTCTATGAAACTACTCCGCTTGCTCCAAACAGCCCGTATTCTGCAAGTAAGGCAAGTGCGGATATGCTTGTTCGTGCGTATCACGAAACTTACGGACTTCCGACTTTGAATACAAGATGTTCAAACAATTACGGACCTTATCAGTACCCTGAAAAGTTGATTCCGTTCTTTATTTCTCAACTTTTGAAGGGTGAGAAAGTTCCTGTTTACGGTGACGGTTTGAATGTTCGTGATTGGTTGTATGTTTATGACCATTGCGAGGCGATTGATGTTGTTTTGCATAAGGGTAAAATCGGTGAGGTTTACAATATTGGCGGACATAACGAAAAAACTAACATGGAAATTACGCATTTGATTTTAGAGGCTATGGGAAAAGACGAAAGCTCAATCAAATACGTTGAAGACAGACTTGGTCACGACAGACGTTATGCGATTTCTAATGATAAAATTACTTCGGAACTCGGTTGGAAACCTTCAATTACCTTTGAAGAAGGCATAAAATTGACGATTGACTGGTATTTGAAAAATCAGGAGTGGATAGAACATATTGAAGAAAAGAAAGCGAATTTGGTATAATGGCTAAAATATTGATTGCAGGGGCTGACGGTATGTTGGGACACGACTTGTGTCCTGTGTTGAAAAACTTTGGTCATACCGTTGTTGGAACGGATATTGCGAGTTTGGATATTACTGATTTGGAACAGGTTAGAGCGGTTTTGACTAAAGAAACTCCTGATTTTGTGATAAATTGTGCGGCTTATACAAATGTTGATAAGGCAGAGGAAAATCTTGAAATTGCCCGAAAAATCAATGCGGGCGGAACGGAAAACCTTGCTAAAATCTGTGCGGAAGACGGGATTACCTTGATTTATATTTCAACGGATTACGTTTTTGACGGAACAAAAGGGGCTTCTTACTTGCCAAAAGACACTCCAAATCCTTTGAATAATTACGGTTTAACGAAGTGGGAAGGCGAAAAAGCTGTTCAGGAAAATTGTGAAAAATATTATATCTGCAGAACAAGTTGGCTTTATGGAAAGCACGGTAAAAACTTTGTGGAAACTATGTTGTCGTTGGCTGACAAACCAGAGTTGAAAGTTGTTGACGACCAAAAAGGTTGTCCGACTTGGACTGTGGATTTGTCCAATGCGATAGGTGAAATTATTGAAAAGAATTTGCCTTATGGTATTTATCACACTTGCGGTGGCGGATGTACAACGTGGTACGGTTTTGCAAAAGAAATTTTTGAACAGGCAGGAGTGAGTGTCAATTTGAAACCTTGCAATACTGACGAATTCCCGAGACCTGCGAAACGTCCTGCATTTTCGGCGATGGAAAACGGAAATTTGTGTCGTGATTGGAAATTGGCATTAAAAGATTATATGAAAATCAGAAAGTAGAGGTAAAAATGAAGGGAATTGTATTAGCAGGCGGTAGCGGTACGAGATTATATCCAAGCACATTGGGTGTATCTAAGCAATTATTGCCGATATATGACAAACCGATGATTTACTATCCGATTTCGGTTTTAATGCTTGCGGGTATAAGAGATATTTTGATAATCTCGACACCTTCCGATTTACCTAACTTTGAAAAACTTTTGGGAACTGGTGAACGCTTTGGGGTGAATTTTTCGTATAAGGTTCAACCTAGTCCTGACGGATTGGCTCAAGCGTTTATTTTGGGTGAAGAATTTATAGAACAGGATTCTGTGGCTTTGGTTTTGGGCGATAATATTTTTTATGGTCCGGGATTTAGCGGAATGTTAAAAAATGCGGTTAAAACTGCGGAAGAAAAAGGCGAAGCAACTGTTTTCGGATATCCGGTAAAAGATCCCGAAAGATTTGGTGTTGTTGAATTTGACAAGGATGGCAAAGCGATTTCGATTGAAGAAAAACCGAAAGAACCGAAATCTCATTATGCGGTTACGGGCTTGTATTTTTACGATAATAAAGTTGTTGAATACGCTAAGAGTTTGAAACCGTCCGCTCGTGGCGAGTTGGAAATTACCGATTTGAACAAAATTTATTTGAAGAATAATAAATTAAATGTTGAGTTGTTTGGTCGTGGTTTTGCGTGGTTGGATACGGGAACTCACAAATCACTATTGAGAGCAAGCAATTATGTTGAAACTATTGAGGAAAATCAGGGAATTAAGATTGCCTGCTTGGAAGAAATTGCTTATAGAATGGGCTTTTTGAATAAAGACAGAATCAATGAAATTGTGGAAAAATACAAAAATAACGAATATTACGGCTATGTTCGTCAAATTTGTAAATAGAGGAAAAAATGGGCAAATTTTCAATTATAATACCGACTTTGCAAAAATGTAAACCCGTTTTGAATCTTCTGCTAGATGAGTTGATAGAGTCTGACGAGGTTGGAGAGATTATCGTCATTGATAATACAAGACGAGGTCTTGGCAGAACGCACGACAAATTGAAGGTGGTTGCCCCTTGCGAAAATATCTATGTGAATCCGTCCTTTAATCTTGGTATGGAGTTTGTGAATTGCCCGTATTGGGGATTTATTAATGATGATATTTTACTTCCGAAAAATTTATTTTCTCAGGTCGGTGAATTTTTGACTTCCGAAAAGGTCGGTATTGTCGGTCTTGATAGCGAAATAACAGAAGAAACTCCGATTGAAGAATGC
>CAVKDD010000124.1:0-4998 GCA_963654845.1 Acutalibacteraceae bacterium
AGCATGGGGAGCAATAAAGGGGTAAAAATGACTTACTCCGTTTGGGGAATACAAAAACTTAACTTGTTTGAAAGAATATGGTATAAGTTTAGATAAAGGAGAGAAAAATGAATAAGAAATCACTTTTTACAATTTTAGCAATATTGATTTTGCCCATACTTGCGTTTTTCGGAATTACCAAAAGTAAAAGCACGTCTGATATCGCATTAGCAAGCGGAAAACCGCAAATTATCAAATTTTCTTCTACAATGTGTTCTGAATGTAAAGAGGTTGAAAAAGTCTTCAAAGAACTTATGCCACAATATGAAGATGAGGTTATTTATACCGAAATTATCGTGGATAGTCGTGATGACATGAAAAATAAACTTATCAAAAAATACAATGTTCAAATGGTTCCGACAATTATCATGCTAAATTCTGACGGAACACAAGCATCAAGAATTGAATCAGCATTACCGAAAGAACAAATGGAACAATACATCAAGGAGCTCCACTAATGGAAAACCTTACAGAACTTTTTAACTCTCAAACAAGCATATATATATTATTTGGAGCTGCATTTCTAGGCGGGTTAATTTCGTCAATTTCGCCCTGCTCATTATCAATGTTACCGCTAATTATCGGTTACGTTGGCGGATATTCAAAAGAAAATCCGTTAAAAACCCTGTTACAAATGATTATATTTGTAATCGGCAGCGGCATTGTATTTGCCATAATCGGTGGAATTTGTGCGTTCACCGGTAAACTTTTTGTCGGAAACCCTTATTTTACGCTAATTGTTGCCTCAATCATTTTGATAATGGGTTTAAAAATTCTTGACGTGATTGATTTTGAACTACCAGTCATTATAAAAGAAATTCCGCAAAACAATTTTAATAATGAAATCCTGTACCCGTTACTGTTAGGTGCGGTTTTCGCTCTAATCGGAACACCTTGTTCTACCCCGATTTTGGCGAGCATAATGGGTTTTGCTTCAATTTCCGCAAAAGTCAGCCAAGCGGTCATCATGTTGTTTTTATTTTCAATAGGACAAGGCTTAATCCTAATCATTGCGGGCTTTTTGACGTCTAAACTTAAAACGGGTAAAAACGTTTACAAAGTTTCCGAAGGAATTTTAAAATTCAGCGGTGCTCTTCTTGTCCTCGTTGCATTATATATTTTTTATAAGATTTTCAGCGGTGTTATTGTAAATTAACCGTGAATATTGTAAAATATTGCATATAGGATATGTAAAGGAGCAGGCAGGATATGAAAATTATAGAAGGACATCTTACAACAACGGAAAGTGACAGATTTTGTATAATTCTTTCAAGATTTAACGATTTTATCGGGTCAAAATTATTGGCAGGTGCGATTGACGAATTGGAAAGACACGGGCTAAATCCTGATAATATTGATGTTGTAAAAGTTCCGGGAGCGTTTGAAATTCCGATTACTGCCTTGAAATACGCCAAAACAGGCAAATATAATGCAATTATTACTTTGGGTGCAGTTATAAAAGGTTCAACTCCTCACTTTGACTACGTTTCAGCGGAAGTTTCAAAGGGTGTTGCACAAGTGAGCCTTCAAACCCAAGTTCCCGTAATTTTCGGAGTTTTAACAACCGATAATATCGAACAGGCAATCGAAAGAGCAGGAACAAAAGCAGGAAATAAAGGTTCTGATGCGGCAAGAACCGCTATTGAGATGTCTAATTTGATGAAATTATAATAAATTTCACCCGAAAATAATACGACAAATTTGGTAGTGTTTATATAAAAGGTAAAGGAGTTAGGTATGACAGAAGCAATCACAGAGTACAGAAACGAAAACACAAAAGACATCGACTTATTATCTACGATTGACATGGTTCGCAAAATGAACGAGGAAGACCAAATCGTGGCTCAAGTAGTTGCTGACGAAGCCCCAAACATTGCAACCGCTATTGATACCATTGCAAAAGCCTTTTTGAAAGGCGGAAAATTGTTCTATTTTGGTGCTGGAACGTCAGGCAGACTTGGTATTCTTGATGCTTCGGAATGCCCACCAACCTTTAGCGTTGACAAAACTATGGTTCAAGGGATTATCGCAGGCGGAGCAGGTGCGTTATTGACCGCTGTTGAAGGTGCTGAGGATAACTTTGAAGCAGGCAAAAAAGATGCCGAAGTTTTGACGGGAAAAGACGTTTGCGTAGTAATTTCAGCAAGCGGAAATCCTAAATATTTGTTAGGCGTCCTTGAAAAAGCGGACGAAATCGGCTGTGCAACAATCGCAGTAACTTGTAACTCACAAGGCAGAATTGCACAAGAAGCAGGTCAAGTAATCTGTGCGGAAGTCGGACCTGAAGTTATCACGGGTTCAAGCAGATTGAAAGCGGGAACAGCACAAAAAATGATTTTGAACATGCTTTCAACAGGTTCTATGATAAAAATCGGAAAAACTTACGAAAACTTTATGATAGACTTGAAAGCATCTAACGAAAAACTAAAAGACAGAGCCATCAGGATAGTTTCACAAATCGCAGAAGTTAATTGCAGTGAAGCCCTTGCAAACTTGCTAAAATGCAACTGGGAAATCAAAACCGCAATTATTATGATAAAAATGAAATTAGACACTGACACGGCAAGATTGGAATTGAAAAAGCACGGCGGAGTTCTTCGCAAACTAATCAGAGCGGAAGAAGTCACAGCCTAGGAGGATAAAAAGATAATGAAATTAACAGTTCTTGGAGCAGGATGTTGGGGGTTAACTTTAGCGTGGCTGTTAACCGATAATTTTGAAAACGTGACAGTATGGGGCAGAGAACAGGATTTATCACAAGATTTGCTTGAAAATAAACACTGTACAAAGCCGCTTGAGGTTCAACTTGCAGACAAAATCGAAATAACTTCAAACATGAGTAAAGCGATTGAAGGTGCTGATATTATCTTGTCGGTTATTGCAACCTCAGGAACTCGTGATGTTTGCGAACACTTGAAAGCAGCAGGGATAAAAGATGACCAAATCTTGGTCAATGCTTCAAAAGGTATCGAACTTCCGTCCTTGATGAGAATGTCCGAAGTTATAAAAGACGTTTTGCCTAACCAAAGACTTGCGATTTTGTCAGGTCCGACTTTGGCAAAAGAAGTCTTGCAAGGAAAACCGACTGCAGCGTGCATTGCTTGTGAGGACTTGGAAACCGCAAAATTCGTACAGCAGGCACTGAATGTTCCGAGCAAATTCAGACTTTACACAAACACTGACGTTATCGGCGTTGAACTTGGCGGAAGTTTGAAAAACGTAATTGCGATTGCTTCAGGCTTTGCCCACACAATGGGCTTGGGCGATAATTGTTCGGGGTCACTTTTAACTCGTGGAATGGCTGAAATCGTGCGTGTAAGTATTCAGTTGGGTGCAAACCCTTCAACTTTGTACGGCTTGTCAGGCATGGGCGACCTGATTGCAACCTGTTCTTCACCGATGTCAAGAAATTACACGGTAGGTTCAATGCTTGCAAAAGGTAAAAAAATTAACGATATCCTGGCTGAACTCGGGTCTGTAGCAGAAGGTGTTAAAACCTCAAAAGCGATTTGCGAACTTGCTCAGAAATTAGGAATTGAAGTACCTGTTTCAAACGCAATCTACGAAGCGGTTTACACGGATATTACCCCGCAAGAATTGCTTTCAAAACTTATGAATAGAAAACTGAAAGAAGAAGAAAGATACGTCTCATGAAATTTGCGGTAAGATACCTTAAAAATACATATTATCCGTTGAAAGTCCCTGAAAATGTAAAATTGGAATCAGGACAAATGGTTATTGCAAGAACAGAAAAAGGCGAGGAAGCGTTAAAAGTTTTTCTTGTAAACTCCGAAATCGAAAATATTTGGGAAAAAGCCAAAAACAAACCTGAACCTTTCCCGCTCGTTCGAGTGATGTCACAAAGAGATTTGCAAACACTTGATGATATAAAAAAAGAAGAGGTCGAAGCCTTTTTCAAATGCCAAGCGTTTGTGAAACAACACGGTCTTGCAATGAATTTGGTACAGTGCCGAATAACTTTTGACCGCAGAAAAATAACATTCTATTACACCGCTCCTGAAAGAGTCGATTTCAGAGCCTTGTTGAAGGATTTAACACAAGCCTTCACAAGAGTAAGAATAGACTTGCGACACATCGGAGTTAGGGATGAGACCTCAATTTTGGAAGGTGTCGGAATTTGCGGACAACCGTTCTGTTGCTCAAGTTTCTTGAGAAAATTCGCAACAATTAACGTAAAATTGGCGAAAGATCAGGGAATGCCGATAGCTCCCGGGAAAATCTCGGGAACCTGCGGCAGATTGTTGTGTTGCTTGACCTATGAGTATTCAAACTATATTGATGCGGCAAAAGGAATGCCGCCTATCGGAACAGCGGTCATGACAACTGAAGGCTTAGGTAAGGTTTGCTACCTTCAATTTATGAGCGGAAAAGTCGCAGTAAAAATGGAAGACGGCAAAACAAAAGAATTTGACAAAGCGGATATTGAAATTGTTGATGCTGATGTTAACGTTGAAATCGATGCTCCGAGAACGATTAATAATTACGTTGAAGATGACGGGGCAAATATTGATATTAAACAACTTGAAGACGACCGCAACAGCTCCACAGGGAATATTTAGGATTTTTTCACGTCATTCTGAAAAGATTAAAAAATCAAGCAATTTTAATTGCAATCTTATTCAGAATCTGTTAATATGAAAGTTTCTGTCAAAAACGCAAACAGATTCCGGCTCACGCACTCGCATTAAACGTGTCTTCACTTCGTTTTCGGCACTTGAGCTCGTGCTGCCCGGAATGACAATTTGGAGAACCTACCAAAATTGTTGAAAGCACAAAGCACTCGTCATTCTGAAAACTTAGAAAATTTTTGCGAAAGCATTGAGCATTAAATTTTCTTGTTATTCAGAATCTGTTATCCAAAACATTTAAAATCACGCTTAATTCTTTGTTATATTTGGATTATTTACCCCCCTTCGAAATCATAGATTTCGGTTCCCC
>CAVKDD010000125.1:0-4983 GCA_963654845.1 Acutalibacteraceae bacterium
GACTGTATGCCGTATGGCTGGAACCGAAATCTATGATTTCGAAGGGGGGTAAAATTACCCAAAACGAAGTCACTATAAATAAGTCGCCCGACATATCTTCGATATGTCGGGCGACAACTACAAAATCTCTCTTGATAATAATTTTCCTTTTACCTCTAAAAATTACACTTCAACAAACAATCTGCGACCTACAATGTTTTGCTTGCCGTTGTAATATCCTGCAAAATAACCGCCTTTTACGGGTTTATTTTGTGCATAATACTGTCCGTAACGATTACCGTTGTAATTTACAAACGGGTTGTTTCCAAACGGATTACCGCTATTTGTTGTATGCGTAACAACGGGTGCTGTTGAGCCAACCTGTTGTTGTGGCATAAGTGCATTTGATAAAAAATTAACTAAACCTGCCATATAACCTCTGTTCCATTCTACTATGGTTCATATTTAATAAAATTTTCCAACTTGTCATTATTGTAGCACAGTTTTGTAAATTTTTCTTAATACAACTTAACAAAATCCTTCATTCTGTGTAGAAGCTTTTGAAATAATTTATTTAAGTTAGAGGAAAATTGTGCTATAATATTTTGTATGGAAGAAAAGAAGAAAAACATTCTGATAGTAGGTAACTCCGCTACTTCTACGGCTTTTGCAAAAAAATTGAGAGAAGACGAAAATGTCGGAGAAATTTTTATCGCACCGACTCCTTGTGTTGAAAATGACAATTTTAAATCCGCAGATATTCGAGAAGACGATTTGACGGGATTATTAAAATTTGCGTTGGAAAAGGAAATCGATTTGACAATTCCGACTTCTGAAAAAGCACTCAAAGCGGACATTGTTTCCTTTTTCCAAGAAAACGGTCAAAACATTTTCGGTCCGACAAAAGATGCAAGTAAAATTGCGTACAATAAAACCTGCGGAAAGAAATTTCTTTACAAAATCCACGCAATAACTTCAAAATTCGGAACTTTTGACAAATTACAGGTTGCGGAAGACTGGATAAAAAATGCGAAATTTCCGCTTCTTATCAGAACCGCAGAAGCAAATGTTCACGGGGACAGATTGGTTTGTCCGACAATTTCGCTTGCTTCAGAATTTCTGAACACGTTATTTACAAAAGGGGAAAATGAAGTTTTAACGGAAGAGTTTACAATGGGGCATAATTTTACGGTTTATTATGTCACGGATTGTTATAGTGCCGTTCCGATTACAACCGTTGCAAATTACAAATTTGCTCAAGACGGTGACGGCGGACTTTGGACAAACGGAATCGGCTGTTTTGCTCCCGATTATAAGATTTCGGAAACCGTGCTGAATCGATTACAAAACATTGTAAATAATACGTTATCTTCGCTTGAAAAAAGAGGGATGCCGTATTTGGGAATTTTAGGTCTGGACTGCACTTTAGTTGAGGAAGACAAATTTGTTGTGAATGAATTTAAACCGTTCTTTCAGGACTTTGATATTGATGCGGTTTTAAATCTCGTCAGTGACGATTTGATAAAAATAATGTTTAAGTGTATTGAAGGTCTGTTTGCAGATGAATACGAAACAATCAAAACTAATGATTACTCTTCTGTTTCGGCAGTTGTCAGTGCAAGACAATTCAACAAAAAAATTAAGGGACTTGATAAACTTGATACCCCTGAAAATCTTTCGTTTATCAACGTCAAAAAATTAGCGAACGGGGATTATTTAACCACGACAGGTGCTAATTTTGTTTTGACAAAAACCGCTTCGACTTTGAACAGAGCAAGAACTAATTTATACGAAGACCTTGCCGAGATTAATTTTGACGGAATGAAATATAGAAACGACATTTGTAAATAATTATTTTGGGTATGTTGAAATTTCATAATTTATCATTAGATAAAAAGTATGGCGTTTAACAATACAAAAAATTATTATGAAATTTTGGGCGTAAAAACTGATGCAACGACTGCGGAAATCAAGGTTGCATACAGAACTCTTGCAAGAAAATACCACCCCGACATCAACAAAACTCCCGAAGCCTGTGAGATTTTCAAAGAAATCACAACTGCGTACGAGACATTATCAAAAACAGATTCAAGAAACAACTACGACATTCTCAACGGGATTTTTAAACAAAATTCACAAGAAAATAAGAGTTCTTCACAAACTTACACAAACAAAACTACCGAAAATAAAACTTACAATACAAAAACTTCAACTCAAAAAACTCAACAAAAACCAAAATCTTCCTTTTTCAAAAATATCAAAATCTTTTTCACAAAACTTGAAAAAGACAAACGCACAAAAGCTCGCAAAAAACCGCAAAAAGGGCAAAATATCACAACAGAAGTTACAATAAGTCCTGAAGAGGTCATCACGGGCAGCAAACGAGTGATAAATGTTTTGACAAGGCTTACTTGCCCGACTTGCAACGGTCACAGATTTGTGAACGGAGGAAAATGCAGCGAATGCAACGGAAGCGGTGAAATTTCCAAAAAGAAAAGGATTACCGTAACCATTCCAAAAGGTATAAAAGACGGAGCAAAACTCCGCTTAAAAGGCGAAGGTGCAAGCGGTAAAAACGGTGGAACAAACGGTGATTTATATATTATCGTCAAAATTGAAATGCCTACAATAATTCACCACGACAAACAAAACCTTTATTACAATGTTCCGATAACCCCGTTTGAAGCGGTTTTGGGAGAGGAAATAAAAATTCCGACCTTTGACGGAATTATAAAATTAAAACTTCCGCCAAACACAACTTCAGGGCAAAAATTCCGAATTTCGGGACAAGGTATCAAGAAAAACGGCAAAGTCGGTGATTTAATTATTACCGTAAGTATTGAAATTTCTCATAATTTATCGGATGATGAAATCAGGTTGTACAAACAACTGAAAAACTTGTCAAACGATAATATAAGAAAGAATTTAATGAATGAAAACTAGAATAAATGAAATCTTCGCATCAATTCAGGGCGAAGGACCTGTAGTCGGCTACAAACAGTTATTTATAAGATTTTGCGGGTGCAATTTGCACTGCGATTATTGCGACACGGAATTTCAAACAGGCGTTGAATACACCCCAACGGAACTTTTTGAAAAAATCAACTCGGAATACGACCTGTCAACTTTTCATTCGATTTCGCTAACAGGCGGAGAACCGTTATTAAATGCCGAATTTTTGGAAGAATTTTTACCGCTTGTTAAAAATAAAACAAAAATTTATTTAGAAACTAACACAACACTTTTTGAGAAATTACCAAAAGTAAAAAATTTCCTTGATATAATTTCGGCAGACATCAAACTGCCAACCTCCACTGGATTTGACTCGTTTGACTTGCATAGAAAGTTTTTTGCAAATTGCAACGGTATTGAAACTTTTGCAAAAATCGTTTTTGACAAGAATATTACGGAAGAAGAAATTGAAACTTGTACCAAAATCGGCAAAGATTACAATATAGAACTTGTTTTGCAACCAAAAATGATTGGGGACAAAATGTCTGTAACTTCTGATTTTTGTACGGAAATTCTTGAAAAATTTACTCAAAAATACAACAACACCCGACTTATCCCACAAGTTCATAAATTTCTTGACGTGCAATAATCGACCTTTATCGGCAAATATTACAAAAACTTTACAATTAAGCAAGAAAAAGGCAATTATTTACAACTTATATCCTTTATATATATAAGAGCAGAGTTTATAAAGGATTAATAATGAGCTACAACGATAAATCAGCAATAAACGGAATTACGGAAGCCTCAGCAACTACCGACAGTTATGTAAAAACTGATTTTGGCATAAAAGTTACTGACGAAGAAACAAAAAACGTAATCAGTGCGACCTTCGGGGTCATAAAAAACAACCTAGAGGCACTTTGGTATGCGGTCGGATTAGAGCCAAACGTCAATGTGGCTTACCAAAAGACAATGATGGACCCGAATCAATGTATCGAGGTTCGAGGTAAAAAATTCTACCCGCATCCCGGAGTTGGCAACCTGCGAGCCTACAACGAAAACGGTAACCCTGCAGGCGGGTGTTTTTCAATGCAGACAATGGCGTAACAGACAAGGAAAGTTTAAACAATGAGTAATCAAATTAACGGAATACAATTAACCTCAAGACCCGGAACAGATTTTGCAACACAATACAATGTTCCAGATACAGGCATGACAAATACTTCAACCTTGTCAAACTCAATGGCTGCAGGTATTTACAACTTGTTTAGCGTTAATTTCAGCGGAAAACAAACCGAGAATGTTCCTCAACATTCGCAAAACGATATTTTTCAAAATAACGGTTTGAAACAAAATGTTCAAGCAGGAAACCACAGACTTTTTACTCAAGCATAAATAAAAAATTTACGCTCTTCTTCTTATCTTAACAAACAAAAAGCCCTCTGAAAATTCAGAAGGCTTTTTGAAGATTTTATAAAATCAATTAGCAACAACCCGCTGCAGATTTTGATTTTTCAATACAAGAAATCAAAGTTTTTGCAACAGTTTCTTGTTCTTCTTTTGTCAATTCAGGGAACATCGGAAGAGAAATAACAACTTCCGTATTCTTTTCAGTGTTAGGTAAAGAACCTTTACCCATACCCAACCAAGCATTAACTTTTTGGAAGTGTAACGGAATTGGGTAATACAACATAGCACCGATACCGTTTTCACCTAACATTTTGTGAACAGCATCTCTGTTAGGGATTTTAACTGTGTATTGGTGGTAAACACAGTATGTATCATCTAATTCAGACGGAGTTTGAACATCTGCACAATTTGCAAACAATTCGTTGTAATAGTGAGCATGTTCACGTCTTTTTGTATTCCATTCATCAATATATTTAGCCTTAACTCTCAAAATTGCTGCTTGGATTTCGTCAAGACGGCTGTTTACACCCAATTCATCATTATGGTAACGAACCATAGAACCGTGATTTCTCAAAGCAATCAATCTGTCTTTAAGTTTTTCGTCATTAACTGTGCAAAGACCGCCATCACCCATTGTAC
>CAVKDD010000126.1:0-4955 GCA_963654845.1 Acutalibacteraceae bacterium
TCAGAATCTCTTTAATAATCAAAATAAAACAAAGGTTTAAGTCCCTAAAACCTTGCTATACCTTGCCATGAAGAGACCCTGAAACCAGTTCAGGGTGACCTGAGTTCAAAGCGGCGGAACTTTGAACAAAGTTCCGCCGCTACACTTATGACTAAAACAAATTATTTTTTGTTAAAGGTCAAGGTATCGTTATCAAGTCCGACCTCGATGGTGTCCCCGTGTGTAAATTCTTGTGATAACAATTTTTTAGACAACGGGTTTTCTAAGGATTGTTGAATTACACGTTTCAACGGTCTTGCACCGTATATCGGGTCAAATCCTTGAGTTGCCAAGTACTCTTTGGCTTCTGAGGTGATTTCAAAGTTGATATCTTGTTCTTTCAACATTTTTCTCAAATAATCTGCCTGAATATCTACAATCTTGCTTAATTGTTGTAATGACAAGGCTTTGAAGAAGATTGTTTCATCAATTCTGTTCAAAAATTCAGGTTTGAAGTGTTGGCGTAGTACGTTCATAACTTCGTCCTTTGTATTGTTGAACTGTTCAGGAGAAACTAATGAGTTCAAAGTGTTTTCAAGGATAATATCGCTACCTATGTTACTTGTCATAATGATAAGGGTGTTTTTAAAATCAACGGTTCTGCCTTTTGAATCCGTCAATCTGCCGTCATCAAAGATTTGCAACATGATGTTGAAGACATCAGGGTGTGCCTTTTCGATTTCATCAAACAAGACAACAGAATAAGGTTTACGTCTTACGGCTTCCGTTAATTGACCGCCTTCATCGTAACCGACATATCCCGGAGGAGCTCCGACAAGTCGTGCAACGTTGTGTTTTTCCATATATTCTGACATATCAATACGAATCAACGCATCCTCATCATTGAACATAAATTCCGCAAGTGTTTTCGCAAGTTCTGTTTTACCTACACCCGTAGGTCCTAAGAATAAGAAAGTTCCGATTGGTCTTTTCGGGTCTTTCAAACCGGCTCTTGCACGTCTGATTGCATCAGAAACGGTGACTACGGCTTCATCTTGACCGATTAAACGCTTGTGAAGTATGTCTTCCATGTGTAATAACTTGTTCTTTTCTGATTCAACAAGTTTTGCAACAGGAATTCCCGTCCATTTTGAAACAACTTCGGCAATATCATTATCCGAAACTTCTTCTTTTAACAACTTGTTATCGGTGTGTTCTTTGTTTTGACATTCTTTCAGTTGTTTTTCAAGTTCAAGAAGTTTTCCGTATTTCAATTCTGCAGCGGTTTGCAAATCGGTGTTACGTTCGGCTTCTTCGATTTTATTTTTAACGCTGTTGATTTCGTCTTTAATGTCGGCTTCGTTGGTGATTGAACTCTTTTCTTTTTCCCATTGAGCCTTCAAGACGTTGATTTTGCCGTCTAATTCTTCAACTTGTTTAGAAATAGTTTCAACTTTTTGTGCTGCTTCATCTGAAGTTTCTTTTTTCAAGGCTTCTCGTTCAATCTCTAATTGCATTTTTTGACGTAACATAGAGTCAATTTCTTCAGGCATTGAATCAATTTCAATACGAAGAGAACTTGCCGCTTCATCAATCAAGTCGATTGCTTTATCAGGCAAAAATCTGTCTGTAATGTATCTGTCTGATAATTTTGCTGCTTCAACGATTGCACTGTCCAAAATTCTAACTCCGTGGTGAACTTCGTATTTAGCCTTCAAGCCTCTTAAAATACTTATTGTATCTTCAACTGACGGCTCATTAACCAGTACTGGTTGAAATCTTCTTTCCAATGCAGGGTCTTTTTCAATGTATTTACGGTATTCATTGATTGTTGTCGCACCGATTGTTCTCAAAACACCTCTTGCCAACATAGGTTTTAACAGGTTACCTGCATCCATTGAACCTTCTGTAGAGCCTGCTCCGACAACGGTGTGCAATTCATCAATAAACATTACGATTTCACCGTTTGAATTTTCAACCTCTTTCAAGACGGCTTTCAATCGTTCCTCAAATTCACCTCTGAATTTTGCACCTGCAACAAGTGCACCCATATCTAGTGAAATAAGTTTAACGTTCTTCAGGCTTTCAGGAACATCACCACGAATTATACGTTGTGCAAGTCCTTCAACGATTGCGGTTTTACCGACACCCGGTTCACCGATTAGAACAGGGTTGTTTTTGGTTCTTCTGTTCAATACTTGAATAATTCTTCTAACCTCTTCGTCTCTGCCTATTACGGGGTCTAATTTACCTTTCTTAGCCAAATCCGTCAGGTCTGTTGAATATTTTTCAAGTGCTTTCATATTTTCTTCTGCATTTTTGCTATCCACTTTTTTATTACCTCTTATTTTCTTCATTGCATTGAGTACGGAATTTCCGGTAACCCCAAAATCCGCCAATAATGTTTTTATCGGTGAATTTTCCAGTTTTGTCATCGCAAGCAGGATTGACTCAATTCCGACATAATCATCTTTCATAAGTTTTGCCTGCTCCATTGCAAGTTCAAGCAATCTTCTTGAATCTGCCGACAAATAAAGCCCTTGCGAGTTCATCACGCCGCCTGAAAGCTTTGGAAATCCCTCAACTCTTGCTACAAGTTTGTTGATAAAATTTTGATTAAGTAATTTCAATTCCGTCAAATAATCTTTGGCAGGACCGTCATCTTTTACCATTGCAAGCAGTATGTGTTCAGGTTCAAGTTGGGTGTTTTTATAAGAATCCATTAACGCACTTGAGGCTGATAACATCTCCTGCGAATAATTCGTGAACTTGTCAAAATCTAACATAATACATCAACTCCATTCAAATAATTTCTTAACTTTAATTATAGTTTAATACATTTTTGAATAAAGTCAGCGTATTTTAATTATTATTTAATCTTTTGGATTATTAAAATTGTGGTTTTATGGCAAAATCTCAGAATTAACGTGCATTTGCGGAATTGTTCAACATCTTGTCAAAAATTTGCATTTCGATTTGATGAGAGGAAAACAGTTTGGAGTTTTCTAATTTGCCTTCTTTATATTTGTCCAAAAAGTGAAGTTCTCCGCTTACAAAGGTTAATATAAAGGCAAAAATTACAAAAACCGAAATTAGGGAAACCGTTTTGTCCGTACCGAGTTTTGTATCTTTTGAGAACCATTGATAAAATGACAACGGAAGCACTGCAAAAATAAACGCAAACAGAATTACCCTGTCCATAATCATCATGAAATATGTGTAAGTGATTGCAGACGGGCTGCTCATTACCGTGTCTAACTTATTTGCAAGCAAAGCAAGGAAAAATACTCCGCTTATGATAAATATTGCAACAACGGTAATCAAAATCCCCGTTATGTATGCAGAACTTGCCGAATTAAAATTAATCTTTTTCATGCCCTAATTTTACAATAATTATTATATTATGTCCATTATTAATGTTATAATTCGTTTATGATTAATTGGCGGAAAACTGTAGGTTATTTGTTGTTGCTTGCGATTGCGGTAAGTATGCTATATCCTTACTGGGCAATGCTAAACCTTTCTTTTGTCCCGAACGGTGAAATCTTTAATCAGGGCGGAAAACTCTTTTATTCCCCGTTATCATTAGAAAATTACTCAAATGTGTTTGAGAAAATTCCTATTTGGAAATATTTTGCAAACAGTTTGTTTGTATCGCTTGCAACTACGATTGGACAAGTATTGATATCAACGCTTGCAGGGTATGCGTTTGCAAGATTGCATTTCAAATTCCGAAACGAATTGTTCCTGATTGTCCTTGTTACAATGCTTATTCCGCCACAGGTTAATATAATTCCGCTGTTTTTCCTGATGCGACTTTTACATTGGGTTAATACTTATCAAGCATTGATTTTACCGGGGCTGTTTGGCGGATTTGGAATTTTTATGATGCGTCAATATTTTTTAGGGTTTCCGAAAGACTTGGAAGAAGCAGCAAAAATTGACGGTTGTAATTTGTATGAAACCTTTTTCAAAATCGTAATGCCGCTTGCAATGCCTGCCGTTGCCACACTTGCAATTTTTACTTTTGTCACAACTTGGAACAGTTTTTTGTGGCCGTTAATTATCACAAATTCTGAAAGCATGCGAACACTTCCTGTCGGATTGGCTATTTTTAAGGGCAGTTTTCGAGAAGTTACCTTGTGGGGCGACTTGCTGGCATGTTCTGCAATTTGTACTTTGCCTGTAATCGGTGTGTTTTTGCTTGGTAAAAAGTATTTTATAAGCGATATTTTACAAGGCGGCGTGAAGGAATAAACCTTGTAAATCCTGTGTTTTAACCAGCTATTACAGAAATTTTTAAAATAAATAAGAAAAAACGCTTGCATTTTAAATTTTAGCATGTACAATAAAGGAGTACCCAATAAGCGGGGGTAATTCAGTGGTAGAATGCCTCCTTGCCAAGGAGGATGTCGCGAGTTCGAGCCTCGTCTCCCGCTCCATAAAGAGTCAGATTTTTATCTGGCTCTTTATTTATTATGAGCGGAAGTCGGTCTCTCACTCGGGTTTGTTGCTCAAGCCATTTTCGCAACAAACGAGTTCTTGTATTTTAACGACCAGTTTGGTTTGAACGGATAGAAGTATTATTTGGGAAAGTTAGCAATATATCGGCATTTGAGGGGTAGGAAATAATCAATCTATCCGTACGGCAAAACGGTCAAATTAAACATTTTTAGGTTGAACGGTTAGAATGATTATTTAGGAAAGTTGGTCGTTTTACTAGATTATTATAGCAATTTAGCCCTGTGTGGGAATTGTACGGATAAAATGATTATTTCGGCAAGTTCGTTTTCGACCGTTTTGAAAATTTTGCCCAAAAATCGGGGAAAATGTGTCCGATTGTTACTTTTAATAGATGATTTAATCACTGTGTATATTTGCTATACTATTATTATGAGTGGTTATAATGCCAAAATTATCAAAGAAGAACGTATAGATAATCCGGATGGTTCGTATATTACAAAAGAGATATATGA
>CAVKDD010000127.1:0-4926 GCA_963654845.1 Acutalibacteraceae bacterium
GGTATTTGCCGTCAGACACTTTCAAAAAACCTGCCGATAATATCGAAATTATGAATAATAAAATCGTTCCCGACTATGTTATTTATAATTCTTTGAAAGATGTCAAAGTAAAAAATTTGCCGATATTTTTCGTGAGCGTTCGACCGATAATGCGTCAGATTTACAAACTTCCCGTAATCAAAAAAGTTTATGTCAGACGTTACGGTTTCCCTGCAAGATTGCAAATTATTGTCAGAGAAAGAACTCCGATTGCGTTAATAAAAACAAATCTGAAAGCTCAACCTGTTGCGTTTCTGACTTCTGACGGAGTTTTGGTTACAAACAAACGCTATATGAATGTTCCCGATAAAGATGTTTTGAAAATTTTGACAACTCCAAAAGGAATGAAAAACGATGTTTCTGTCAAAAAGATTAAAGAAATTGAACACATAGTCAAAGATGTTGAAACATATTCTAACGAAAAAGTAGAATATATTGATATTCGCAACCCTAACGATGTATTTGTCAAAATCCATACAATAAATATCCGCTTGGGTGTTTTAGATAGCACGGTTTATGAAAGAATTAAGCGTATTTACACAATTCTTCCGCAAATTGCAGATGTTGACAGCAAAATTCAATATATTGATTTGAGTTGGGATAAGGTTAATTATTTGAAACTGCAAAAGGTTAAATAAAATGAGTTTTCAACAGGAGTATCAAGTTATTAAACAATCCGTTTCGGCAGAAATTGACCTTGTCGAACAAAAAATGGTTGAAAATATTTCACTGTCCGAACCTTTAAATTCGTCTTTGAAAAAATTTTTACTCGGGAAATCGAAACGACTCAGAGAAGTTTTGCCGATTTTATACATAAAAGCACTCGGAAAAAGTTTGAATAATGAGCAATTAGAGGTTTTGTCGATAGTTGAAATCGTCCATAATGCGTCTTTAATTCACGATGATATTATTGATGAAAGCCCGCTAAGACGTGGACAAAAAACTTTATCTTTTGAATTTGGTTCAAAATTGGCGGTAATTTCGGGGGATTATTTGCTTTCCGTTGCTCTTGGAAAATTATGCAAAATCGCTAATGTCGAGATTATCAAGCAGTTTTCACAGACAATAAAAAATATGTGTGTCGGAGAAGTTAAACAAAATTATGCTCGTTTCCAAAAAGGAACTCTTGAGGATTATATAGAAAAAACAAAAAACAAAACCGCCTATCTGTTTGAAACAGCCTTTTTAACCTGTGCAACGGCTGATATAACTTCTGACTATGATTTGAAAAGCCTGAGCAGATTGGGGCTTTCTATCGGAATCGCCTTCCAAATTCGTGATGATTTACTGAATATGATAGAAACAGACAAGTCAAAACCGACAAACAGCGATATTGAGGCGGGAATTTACAATGCACCCGTAATTTTCGGGTCAGAAGCGGATAATTATGCTTCCGGTATTGAAAAAACTAAGGGTTTGTTAAATAATTATATAGAACAAGCCAAAAAAGAATTGGAATTGTTACCTGAAAACAGTTACAGTTCGGCGTTATACAGGTGTTTGGAGCTTTTAAACAATGTCTAAAATAAACGAAATATGGGAAAATTATAAAAACAGTATCAATGAAAAAAAAGCAGCCTTTTGGTTAAAGCTAAGAGCGAAATTGCCTGAGAAAGTTCAACTTTTTTTAGATGATTTTGAACCAAAATATGCGGAATACAAAAAAAGCTCTTTGTGTGACATCATTGAAACCGTTGTATTTGTGCTTGTAATGGTTATTGTTATAAGATTTTTTGTTTGCGAAATCCGTTGGATTCCGTCAGGCTCAATGAATCCGACACTTGTTGAAGGTGACAGAATTATTGTTGAAAGATATTCAAGATTTTTCACAACGCCGAAACGTGGCGATATTATGGTATTTTACCCGCCGTCAACTCAATTATCAAGAAGTCCGCTACCGTTATTATCCAGATTGACGGGGATTTTGTGTAAAGATGTTGCCTACATCAAACGTGTTGTAGGGCTACCGGGTGACAAAATCGAAATCAAATTTGAAAAAGACGGTGCAGGATACGTTTACGTCAACGACAAAAAATACGAAGAAGATTATATAAAAAGCGTTTACGACTACACTCCGTGCGTTAAACAGGGTGAAGTTAGCGACTTTATGCTAATGAGTGATACCGTAGCAAAATGCGGCCCGATTATCGTACCGAAAGACAGTTATTTTATGATGGGCGACAATCGTGGAAACTCTTTAGACAGTCGCTATTGGGGAACTTTGAAACGTGACAGATTTGTCGGTCGTGCCGTATTTGTTGCAAGATTTTTCAGATTACCGCATTTGAAAAATAATGTGGACTAGAGCATGTGATAATATTTCATATAATCTGCCATAATCACCGAACTTGTTGCATTTGCGACATTCGCTTTTAAGCCTTGCTCGGAATCGTTAGAAGTTTTTTCATTAACCTTTGTAGCATCATTATTTTGAGCCTTCATCTCTTGTTGACGTTGAGCCTCTTGGGTTTCTTGAATATATGCTTCGATTTTTTCAATAACTTGTTCGTGTAATTTTACGTCACCTTCATAACTTCCGGTTGATTGTATTCCGGCAGTTTCCAAGTCTTCCAAAACTTGCTCCCATTGGCTGTAATTTGCAACACTCATGCCCTGCATTTGAGAGGCGGCTTGTGCTTTTCTCAGTTCATCAATGGATTTTATGTCATCTACACGTTCACTCATAAAAAACTCTCCTTGTGTATAATCTCTTACATATATAAAAAATTTATATGCGTAAGAATTTCACGGGAGAGCTTTTTTGTAATAAATATTTACACACTTGAAACGTCAGGCAAATCAATACTTTTCAGACGTTGTTCAATTCGTCTGTACCATTTTAAGTGTTGTTTAAACAAAATTTTGTAATCGTCAATATGACCTTGCGAAATATTTTTAAACTGCTCATCACAAGTTTCCGTCAATTTTGCTTCCAAAAATTCGGTATAATGTTTACGGTCAATATTCGCATCCGTCAATTCAATTCGTTTGCCAAAATCCACAATAACTTCAGGTCTGTTATCTCTCAAGAAGCAGTAATCAATAGACAACGGAATTAAATTCACTTTACCGTAACGTTTAACCGCATTTTGAGCAATATATGTCAAACCTGTTTGGAATTTGAACGGTCTGAAATGAGGCGGTCTGATAATTCCTTGCGGGAATATGCAAAGAACGTTTCTCAAATCACTTAACAACTCAACAGAATATTGCAAAGCTTTCATTGCGGATTGAGCGGATTTTTTGTTGACAGAATACGCTCCGCCACGTCTTAACAATGGAAAACGGTTCAACTCTTCAACCATTAAACGAATTTCTTTGTGACAAATTCTGTGTGTTGTGTTGTACAAAACAATTCCGTCCCACCAGTTGCAATGCGGTGCAAACAAAATCGTAGGATATTTGCTGTCACGCTCGGTGTAATTTTCTACCCCATTGTAGCGGAAAGCATAAAATCTGTTTTGTAGCATATTGAAGAAAAACAGACTGGCAATAGTCAACCAAAATTTGTTGGTTTTTGCCGGTTTAAATTTCTCCTCTTTATTCCTTAATTTTGTCGGCGGAATGTCCGAATATAATTTTTCCTCAGTTGCCATAAGTTTATTTTACCCTACTAACAAATTATTTAAAACCCTTAATTAAGAAAACTTTACCCTTTTATCATAAGTCATCAAGTAGAAAAAGCAAGTAGCCCTTCGGGTAAAGTCGAAATGTTAATTCTTTTTAATAAACTGGCAAAATTTTTCAAAACCGTGTTTTATAATGAAAGTAAATCAATTAAGTCAGTTAGGAGGTAACTATAATGGCAGGTGTCGGAAAATGTATGGGAATTATGACCGGAGCAGGCTTACTATGCGGTGCGGCAGGTTCTTATTACTTACAATCCAAAGCAAATAACGTTGCGGTAAAAATGGCGTCAGCAAACGCAAAAAACGGCGAAATCCGAATTGGCGGTCGTAAACCTGACGGAACGCTTTGGGACGGAAAAATTACCGTTGATGAATTGAAAAAAGATTTGAATAAGAAAAGTATGATTTCAGCAGGCATAATGGGTACGGTTTCTGCCGTTATGACAGCAGCTATTGCCGCATTAACACTACTTTTGAGAGGAAAAGTTAAATAGAATTTTTTGAAAATTTGTATTTATACTAAAAACCGCCGTAACATTTACGACGGTTTTTATTTTTAATTTTGCATTTCAAATTTCGATATAGTGTTCACTTAACCGAAAATTAGTCTTCAATCGCTTTGATTACTTCAACTTCTTCTTTTTCTTCTTTTTGAACTTCTGTACGGATAGAAGATTTATCAGAAGAAAGGTTTTTGTCTTTAAGTTTAGTAATTTGTCTTGCTAATTTGTCTGCTAAAATATCAATGCTTGCGTACATAGATTCTGCTGCTTCTTCACAACGAATGCTGCCTGCGTTAGTTTTGCAAGTAACTTCAGCAATGTGTTTGCCTTCTGCAGAAGGATTTTTAATTACGGACAAAACAACGTCAATACCTTGAATTTGGTCGTAGTGAGTTGCTGCTTTACCGATTTTTTCTTTAACATACGCCTTGATAGCATCTGTGATTTCAATGTTTCTGCCGTTTACATGAATGTACATCTAAAAACCTCCAATTAAAATACTGCTTTGTCAGTATAACACACTTTGATGAAAATTTAAAGGGTATTTTCTATTCATCAGCTAAAAATTGAGGTAATTCCACGTCAGGAGCACCGATTACTCTTACCAATTCAAGCACAGAAGCCTTCATTTGGCATTTTTGAGAGGAAGCACTGAAAAAATCTCTGTAAAAACAACCTTCACAGTTGCAACCTCTTTTGTAACATTCCAATGCAGTTGTGGTCCAACGTCTTACGGCAACTGCTCTTCCCATATC
>CAVKDD010000128.1:0-4900 GCA_963654845.1 Acutalibacteraceae bacterium
GTAACAAGACCTCTTCATTGTCACTGTCACATTCCGAGAGCAATTCTTTTGCCTTTTCCTTGTCACCCGCCAAATAATAAGCGTTTGCACAAGATATTTTAACTTTTTGAGTGAAAAATTCAGATGCTCGGTACTGTTCGACTTTTGAAAACATCTTTAACCTCATCAAAATTTTCACTAAATCGGTCAAAGTTTGCTCATTTGGTGAAATGTCAAAAATCTTTTGAGCAAGTGCCAAAGCATCTTCTTCACGCCCTTCACGTTCGCTGATTGTTTTCAAAAGTTTAAGGCTTTCCAAGTGTGTCGGATTGATTTGCAAAACTTTTTCCAAATACTGAACGGCACGGGAATAATTATTCAACAGAAAATACAATTCACCGATTTGAGATAAAATTTCAAGGTTATCATTTTCGAGCTCTAAGGCTTTATACAACATCTCAATCGCATATTTGTAATTCTTTGATTCCTTTAACTCAAAAGCTTGTTTTATATAATCAATACATTCTGTTTTTTCCATACGCACCTGCTTTTATTCTTCTACAACTTCTGGCGGAATATAAATATTTTCGGTCATCGGTTCATTTTGTGAATTTTTCTTTTTGAATAAATTTTTCAAATTCCAAGTTTTCTTTTTCGATTTTGTATCTTCCACCTTTTTGTTAATAATAATCAAAACCTCGTCTTGACCTGCCATTTTCAAGTTATTTCTGGCAATTCCTTCCAAACTGTTATCGGAAGTTATAACTTTTTTTTGTGCTTTCAGGTCTTTATTTCTAAGTTGGGCTTTTTTCAACAGATTTTCCAAAGTAGCCTGTTTTCCTTGATAGGCAAAGATTTTACCGACATTCAAAACAGCACCGTAACCTATTTGAAGCAAACAAAAAATAAGAATAAAAGTAAAAAACGGACAATAAAACTTCGCACCGTAATTAAGCTTTTTACGTTTCCTACGGCGTTCTTTTCTTTCACTATTCACTTGTTCTTCATTTTCTGTCAAACTGTTCTCCCTCACAGATAATTATAAACGAAATCGGTCATATCAACAATATATTATTGATAACTTTACAATTTGAATTTTGTTGAAAATTTAAACTGACTTTTCATCAAAGCATTTGTATCATCATAAGTTGCACTCGTACCGAGTTCAAAACGCAATCTGTCGGAATCCTTGTTACCAAACGGATTTATCGACAAAATTGTTTCAATCTTTTTACGATTTTTTGCAATATCGGCAGACAAAACCTCTTTCAACGAAAAATATTGATTAATAATCAACTCGGGTGCTAAATAGAAATTGTCATTATAATTGTTATTCGTAGTGTTTACGGTTTTGGCATAAGCCGTACTTATTGCAAAATATTTCGATTCATAACGTGAAAATACGCCCGTTGTTTGCTCAAGTTCCGCATAATCAATTCCCTGATTAAACATTGTACCTGCGGAAAATCCGTTTTTCTTGGAATAACTTGTTCCGTTAACTGGTGCTATACTGTATTCCGCCGTATTCAAAGAAGAATATAAACTTGTCGGAGTGTGAACCCCCGCATAATATTTTTTTGAACCGATTTTGGCAGGAGTTTTAATTTTTATTGCCTGATAAACATCCAAAGTATCTTCCAACGAAATAGTATCGTCATCGGAATCCTCATCATAAGAAGCGTAACCTTGCAACACATCAGAATACATATCAGAAATTTGATAATCCTCTATCTCGGGTTCTTCATTAGAAGTTTCGTCCAAAGAAATTGCCTCTTCATCATCGTCCTCGTCAAGATTTTCACCCGTTGTATCCGCCGTAACATCGTCAGATACTATATCTTTTAACTGTTCCGTATTATCTTCATTTTGTGCGGTGTCGGTGGTAGTGGCTTTTACTTCAGTGTTTTTGTTTAAAGCATCCCCCGTTCCTTCCTCATCATCGGGAATATGATAAATAAAAACGTTAGAAGAGCCGTTTTCAGACTTTCCCGATTTCCATGCGTTTGCCGAGCAGGGTAAAAACATTATCGCCGTGACCAACGATACAATTAAGCCAATCTTCTTTATCATATCTATATGATAACGCATAAACACCCTTTCAGCAAGAAATTTTTACCTTATTGAATAATCATAAACGATTTTAGCATTCTGCCCGCACCGTCACCTTTTGTAGAGATAACCTCAATGTTTTTGTAGTTGAAAGAAGTTGAACTTCCACCGTCAAATGCCATTGCTCTATCTAGTTTCAAATCTCTGCAAAGTTTTTGTACCTCGTACATATCCATAGGATTATCGTCCGTAATAATTAAAATATGGCATTCGTCAGTACCTTTCAAACCGATAATCGTACGAGAGGTTTTGTGTAAGACGGAAGCGGATTCTCTAACCACGTCACCGTTTGCATTTTTTACAATAAAACCTTCTTCTTCCAAATGCAATTCAGGCACAATCAAAGGTCCGCCCTGTGCTGAAGTTACAACGGCACATCCAAACGGAACTTCTGATTTATGAGAAACGATTGCATATTCAAATTTGTTACCGCATTGCATTACTCTAAATTCCGAACGATTCAGAACTTTGTTCATATTTTTTCTGAAAAACGGATTTGATAACAAAGAACTGTTAAACATCGGGTCAGCCGATATCATTCTGTCCGTCACAACGTAAGAAATAGTTTTGCCGTTTTTCGGGTCAAAAAATCCTGCATTAATTGTCAACTCAGAACGCCCTCTAACATGTGCTTCGTGATTTGTAATCAAGTCTTCTGAGGTTACAAATTTAATTTTCTTTTTAATCTTTTCACCTTTTAATACCACATGATAAATCCCGTTATCATGGTCAACACTGATTCCGCCAACCGCAAAAACAGGGGTTACGCAAAATACCAATATAGTAAACGCTGATAATAAAGTTCTCAAAATTTTCATATTATAAATCCTTTGACTTGTAGAAGGCACAAATTGCGTACATAAACGCAAGAACAGGCAAAGTAGCCGTTAAATACGGAGATAAAACGCCTTTTTCCGCCAATAAATCGAATAACGGCAAAGTGACATAGTACAAGAAAATCATACCAATCGCAATTACCATACCGATAAATCTTTGTTCTCTAGGTTTGCTAAATCCGAGCAATGCCCCCAAAATTCCCATTAACAAACACACAAACGGCTGTACAAAACGTTGAAGATATTTGTTCAACATGCCTTTATATTCTTCCGTTAATCGTTCTTTCTTGAGCAATTTAACATATTTATTCAAATTTTTATTATTAATATCACGAACCTTTACAGACGAATATGTAAGCAACATAAACGCATTTTTAGCGGATTCGCCGTTCAAAACATTCATAGTATCAAGATGTTTCGGGTCTTGGAAAATTCCGTCAGAAGAGATTTTGTAATTGGTAACATTTTTCAATTCCCAACGGTCGTCATAAGCATAACCCGTTTCGGCAGAATAAATATTAGACAATTCATGAACATCTTGGTAAACGTCATTAGAAAAATCTAACACAATTACTCCGTGCAATTCTCGGTCAAAAGATTGCGAAACCACCACAGCCATTAGCGGATAACCGCTTTTTGCCTTTTGTGTATAAATATATTGAGTGGAAATCACATTCCCACGAAGTGCCATGAGTTTGTCTTCCGCCTTAGAGGTCAAATGACCGCCAATCCAAAACGAACATAAAGAGAACAAAAATCCCATAACAACAACAGGTACAACAATTCTCGGGAAAGACATTCCGACCGCCCTAAAAATCGTCAACTCGGAATCCTTACTCATTTTGTCAAAAGTAAACAAAGACCCCAAAAGCAAACCTACAGGAAAAGCTTTTTCCAAGATTTTCGGCAATTCGCAAACAAACAGATAAATTGCGGTCTTAACGCCGTATTCACCCGCCAACGCACCTTTGATAATGTTCAACAACATCTCCGGAGCAACCCAAACGATTGTAAACAAAAGGATTGCAACAAACGAAGTCAGGAAAACCTGCTTGAACATGTATCTGTCATATATTGTAATTTTAGGAAAAGCAAATTTCATTATAGTGTAAAGTCCTTCCCTAAATAAAATTCCTTAGCAACAGGGTCAACCGCAACATCTCTACTGCTACCTTGAATTTTTATCTTTCCGTCAAAAATAATATATGCTCTATCCGTAATTGACAAAGTCGCTTTCGGGTTGTGATCGGTAATCAAAACCCCAAGCCCTTTATCTTCGGACAATTTTCTGATATTGTCTTTAATTTCTCCGATAGCAATCGGGTCAATACCCGTAAACGGTTCATCAAGCAAGATAAAATCAGGACTTGCGGCAAGAGCTCTTGCAAGTTCGACACGGCGGCGTTCACCACCTGACAAAGAAATTGCGGCAGCCTTTCTCAATTTTGCCACACCAAATTCGGCAAGCAATTCTTCTAACTTTTTCTTTTTCTCATCTTCGGTCAGTTTAGAATTCATCTCTAAAACCAACTTGATATTATCCTCAACTGACAAAGTTCTGAAACTTGATGCTTCTTGCGGAAGATACCCGATACCTGCTCTAGCTCTTACATGCATAGGCCAGTTCGTAATCTCTTGTCCGTCAATCGTAACCACACCCGAATACGGCTTAACCAATCCGACAATCATATAAAATGTTGTGGTTTTACCCGCACCATTTGGACCTAAAAGCCCGACAACTTCGCCTTTATTTATATTGAAAGAAACATCATTTACAACGCTTCTGTCACCGTATATTTTAACTAAATTCTTAGCCTCAATTCTCATTTTATCCCCTTTTGTCTATAACAAACATTTTACTCAAAAAACTTACGAAATGCAAACAAATAAAATGCAGACACCCGATATAATGCGATTTTAATATTAAGTTATGTAAATTATTGAGAATTACATGTCATTTTTGAGGATATCTTGGG
>CAVKDD010000129.1:0-4897 GCA_963654845.1 Acutalibacteraceae bacterium
CTTCAATTCTTGCAATATTATCATGTAATCTCAATCTACAACATTCAAAGCCAAAATTTTTGAGGATTTGTTCCCCTTTTTCAACAAGGTCAAGTTTTTCTTGTGTAAGCTTTGTCCCATAAGGAAATCTCGTTGCAAGACACGGAGCAGACGGTTTACTAAAAATTTCGATTCCACATTCTTTGGCATAAGTTCTTATTTCTTGTTTTGTAATCTCAAACTTTGCAAGTGGAGAGATAATTCCGAGTTCCTTTAATGCTTTTCGTCCGGGGCGATAAACTCCCAAATCATCAAAATTTGTACCATCAATGATATTTTTTATCCCATTTTCTTTTGCAATCCTAACAGCATTTTCAAACAAAAACTTCTTACAATGATAGCATCTGTCTTTTGGATTTTCCAAAATTATAGGGTTATCAAAGACATTTTGCTCAATAATAATCTGTTTTACGCCATATTTTTTACACAAATCTTTTGTTGCATCTATTTCTTCTTTGGTTTGAAAATTTGAATCAAAAGTCAAAGCCAAAATATTCATATCTTTACATAAATAAAGCAAAAGTGTGCTATCAATTCCGCCTGAAAAAGCAAGGCATAAGCCCTGCTCTTTCAACTCGTTTAAATAAATTTTCAGTTTGTCAAATTTATTGTTCATTTGCTTTTCTCGCACAATTATTTAATACAAAACAAGTAACAAGCATCAAGCCAACTATAACAAACAAGCCTGCAACATTACCAAATTGGAAATTGGCAAATATTGAAGATTGATTTTGTACACTTTCAGATAATGCGTAAAGCGTATTTTGAGTTTGCAAAATAACAGAATCTGAAATATTAAGTAATGACCATTCCAAACCATCAGGTTTAGTTGAAGCATATTGAGAAATTACGCCTGCTAAAACTAATGCAACGCTACCCAAAATGTAAGACATCTTTTTGGTATCAATAACTTTTGACAACGCAAGAATTGCCCCTGTTACAATACCTTCAACAATTCCGATAGGGAAATGAATTGCTTGCATTAAACCCGTGAATTTTAACAATGCAGACATTGCAATAGAGCCTGACAATGCACCTTCAGCAACAACTGAAATTGAACCTAACTGCAAAGCTACAACTGATGCTAAAATCGCACCCAAAACAGGTTTGTTTTTATCTTGCAAGGGTTTAAATAACAGCGGATAAGCAACATAACAAGCTAAAAAGCCCATATTAAAGATGTTGCAACCAAGTGCTAAAAGTCCGCCGTCTGCAAAGAATACAGCTTGGACAATTAAAACCGCACACATTGCTAAAAATGCGACATTTGCACCTAACAAAGAAGCCAACAATATTGCTCCGATAATATGCCCGCTTGAACCTGTCGCAGGGATTGCGAAATTAATCATTTGTAGTGCAAAAACTAATGCTGTTATCATAACTGTTGGAAGTATTTTTTCTTTAGAAAAATCTTTTTTTGCTTTTTTGAAAGCATAAAACGCAGTTGCTCCTGCAACCAATAACATTGGAATTCCCGTAACGGGACAAATAATACCGTTTCCTATGTGCATAATATTCTCCTTTTATTTAATACTCATTACTCTCAAAATCGGGTTTTCATAAGGGCGTTTTCCTGCTCCGTATCCGACTTTTTCTATCAAAAATTCACTTGGCAATTTTTCATTATTATAAAGTGAAGCTACAATAGCACAACCTGTTGGTGTGACCATTTCACCATCATTATCAGTAATTCTTAATGGCAATTTATAAGCCGATGCAATTTCGCAAACCGCAGGAACAGGGACAGGAATTTTCCCGTGTTGGCAAGTTACAAAACCTTGCCCGTCAGTCAATGTTGAAAAATAAACTTTTTCAGGCTTCAAATCATCAAAAAGCACCGCAAAACTAACTATATCCACAATAGAATCTATTGCTCCGACTTCATGAAAATGCACGTCTTTAATCTCTTTTCCGTGCACTTTGCCTTCTGCTTCCGCAACGATTTTGAAAATCTTTTTAGCTAAATTTTTAGCACTTTCTGTTGTGTCGGCTTTATCAATAATCGCATTAACATCCTCTAAATTTCTATGTTCGTGGTGATGATGTTCGTGAGATGGTTCATCATTATGGTGATGATGCTCAGGCAAAATCACGTCAAAATCAGTTGCCATAATGGCGTTTACTGCTTTTTTAGAAATTTTATACGAAAACTCGTTATCAAGTTTCATTGAACTCAAGGCTTTGTCTAACTTTTCTTTGCTTGCACCTAAATCTAAAAGTGCTGCAACTGACATGTCGCCTGATATTCCTGATTTACATTCAAAATATAAGTTCATTATTTATTTGCTCCTTTTTGTGATAAGTCTATTAATTTGGTTTGCACTATAACCTGCATTAAAACCGTTGTCGATATTTACGACAGTCATTCCCTCTGAACAGGAATTAAGCATTGTCAAAAGTGCTGACAAGCCGTTAAATGATGCCCCGTAACCGACAGAGGTTGGAACTGCAATAACAGGAACATCAACCATTCCCGCAATCACACCGCCCAAAGCTCCTTCCATGCCTGCAACAGCAATAATTACATTTGCTTTCCTTATATCGCCTATCTTATCTAAAAGTCTGTGAATACCCGCAATCCCAACATCATAGTATTTTTCTACGTTACTTCCGAAAAATTGAGCGGTTTCGCTTGCTTCTTCTGCAACAGGAATATCACCTGTTCCACCTGTGCAAATCGCAATTTTACCTAATTTTTCAACTCTGTTTTGAATTAATGTCAAGGTTCTTGCTTGTTCGTTATAATTAACTTCAGGTAATACTTTTTGAAGCTCTTTTGCTTGCTCAAGTGTTGCACGAGTTCCCAAAACATTTTGCCCTGCATTTTTAAATTCCGTGAATATTTTTACAATTTGTTCAGATGTTTTGCATTCGCAAAATACAACCTCAGAATTTCCTCGACGCTTTTGTCTATCAATATCAAGTTTTGCAAAATTAAGTTCTAAATATTTATCACTACTCATCTTTTTTCTTTCCTGAAAATAACAGTCCTAATTCAAACAACAAATAAGTCGGAGCGAAAAGCATTATTTGGCTGACAATATCAGGAGGTGTCAAAATTCCTGCAATAATAAGCAAACCAACAATAACATAAGGTCTGCAATTTTTGATTGTGTCAACTGAAACAATCTCCGACTTAATCAGAGCATTTACAACAAGCGGAAGTTGAAACATTACCCCAAACGCTAAAATTAACATAATTGAAAGATTTACGACATTTGAAATTCCAAGCACTGCTTGAATATTCGAGGTTGTAAAACTCATACCAAAGTTTATTATTAAAGGTAAAATTACAAACAAGCAAAACAACGAGCCAAGAATAAACAAGGTACTTGATGTAAATACGATTGATTTGATAAATTTTCTTTCATGTTCATAAAGTGCAGGCACACAAAAATTCCAAACCTGTTTTGCAATATAAGGGAAACTCACGACAAGAGCGAGTACAAGTGCAAATTTGATTTGGAGAATAAAAACTTCCGCAGGCGAAAAATAATTCAAGGCGATTTTATTGTCTTTCAAAATCAGTTTGATAAAAATATCAAGACATTTTGGAGCAACAAAAAGCATTGGGAGCAAAACAATTCCAAATGCTCTCAAACATTTCAAAAGCATTTCTCTTAATGCTTCTATATGTGAAATTATACTTTCGTCTTTGTCCATAATTCTTGCGTATGTTATGTTTTAGCCTTCTTTTGGATCATATTCTTCAGGCTTTTCGCCTTCTTTTTCTATAGCTTCTTTAATTTCATTAGCTTCATCTTTTAAAATGTTTTTTGCTTTTTTATATTCATAAGTCGCACGTCCTAAAGCTCTAGCGATTTCAGGAATTCTTTTTCCGCCGAAAAGCAAAATAATTACGACCAATATCAATAATATTTCAGTAATTCCTAATGACATATTTTTCTCCTTATATTAAATTGTTTTTTGTTCTTTAACCGAAAAGATTTCTATTGCCTCATGCCAGCAAGTTGCCTTACAAGCCCCGCAACCGATACATTTTTGAGCATTGAGAATAGGTGCTTTGCCGTCTTGTTTTATTATAGCACCTTTAGGACAAATACTTGCACAAGCATTGCAGTGATTGCATTTATCTTCCATAATCATAGCCATACCAATTCTTGTATTTTGCTTTTCTTCCAAATGTAATCGTTTAATTGCACCACTTGGACAAACTTCACCACATTTATGACAATCAAATTTGCAGAATTTCTTGCCTTTTTCATAATCAATATGTACTGCAGGAAATTTTTTATCTGCTTTTACTAAAATCTTATTTGGACAATTTTCAACACATAAATTACAATTAAGACATTTATTTGCAAAACGGTCTTTGTCAACTGCACCTGCAGGTAAAATTATATCTTTAACTTTTTCTACAAATTTATCTTTTAATACAAGACCTGTTTTTACCATTGAACCAAATACCGCAAGAACGGCTGTACTAATAATCATTTGTCGGCGTTTTATGCTGAATTTTTCTTCGGACTTTGGAGCTTTACCAAATTTAATTACACCTTTTGGGCAAACCTCAAGGCATTTTAAACATTTTACACAAGTTTCATTATCAACAAATTTTTCCTTTGAATTTATGCAACCTGACGAACAATTTTTTTCGCATTTTCCACATTTTACACATTCGTCTTTATTGATATAGATTTTATTTAATGAAATTTTTGAAATTAAACCTAAAAACGCACCGACAGGACAAATATTTGTACAGAAAAATCTGTTTTTGAAAAATACTATTGCCAAAACTGCTAAAGTTACGGCAAGTCCTAAAATTGAAAGAGTTACCGCAGAGCCGAACAAGGTATAAGGCTCAATGTATCTTAAAACAACTGCACTTCCGCCCGCT
>CAVKDD010000130.1:0-4821 GCA_963654845.1 Acutalibacteraceae bacterium
AATATCTTCTATGACCCAATGACAAAAACACATTATGAACGTAAACAAGACGGCACATGGATAATCAGAAAGGATATTAAGCAAGCAAATAAAGACGGTTCTTATTATGACCAACAAGGTAAATTACACAATGCTCCTAAAAAACAAGCATCAACAACTCAAAAACAATCAACCACATCACAAATGATGAGGGACAGATACAAACCTGAAAATTATGGTCAATAATTCAAATCTCAAGACGAATTACTAAATCAAGTAAATGAAAAATTAAAGTCGATAAAAATTCTTTCCGAAGATAATTTTGGAAAGGATTTTTATTTATGGCAAAGATTATTGAAAACCAAAGAAGAATGATTCGTTTGAGTGTGGATGATGTTTTGAACATCGTGCGAGAATACCAACGCCTGACCGCAAACAAAACCTGTTGTTACGAACACACCCGAGAAATTTTAGGCAAAAACCCGCTCTTTTTGCCCGAAGACCTTGATTGATTAACAAAACTTCATAATTCGTTAAAATTAGGCAATTTTTATTTTCAGTTAACTTTCTATCATTGGTGGTAGATATGAATATAACAAAAATTAAAAATTATGTAGAAAGTGGCGACATTGCCCGCATTAACGACTCAATCAGCCTATTTTGCGAAAGAGCCGATGAACTTATGGCAGGAGTAAAATTCACGGTTCTTCCGACAACAAAAGCCAAAAACTACAACAAAAATGCCGAATTGATTACCCTGATTTTGAAAAATGTGTAGTTTGGAAGTGCTCGACTGACACAGTGAATTTGCAGGTGCTTGGCTAGGGTTTGGCTGAGATTTAACCCGTTGGGCAAGTATGCCCAACCGACAGGATTGCCCACAACTCCCGCTTTTGTCATTCTGAAAAGATCAAAAATCAAGCAATTTCTAATTGCAATCTTATTCAGAATCTGTTACAAATTCAAACAGATTCCGGATCGGAGTCCGGAATGACATATCGGTGGGCTTACCAAATTTCTGTCTTCTTTTTCTGGATTGCCACGAAAATCTTACGATTTTCTCGCAATGACGCAAAAGCCGTCAAACACCCGCCAATATCGTCATTACGAGGAACGATAGTGACGAAGTAATCCAGTTTTATATTTCAACATTGAACACCTATTGCAACACCAAACGTAGGTCAGGCACCGCCTGACACATAAAATAATGTTGTCGGCATTGCTATGCCGACCAACTTTTCAAAGGGCTGTATCGCTGGTACTACCTACATTTTCACCCGTTGGGCAAGTATGCCCTACGGACAGGATTACCCGCAAGGGGGAACATAATTTTTCAAGGATTTCGTCATTTAGCACGCTAAAAAACAAGTAATTTTTCAAAGTATTACCCAAGCAAATTCACGACATCGAAACTTGATACCATTGGTGAAGCACTTACGCAAGACAAGTAATATTCCTGCAAAAACGGCATTGAAAACTTTGACGCAGGGGTTCGTCCGAGTTTGATTTCTGCCTCGTGAAGTGTCCAAAAACGATAAAACTCCTCAGCAGTCGGATTTTCAATTTCAAAATCATAATGTGTCATAATTTCCCTAAAATCACGAGGTTTTACAAACTCCACGTCCAATCCTATATCGTCTTTTGAAAACCCCACCACAACAAGGTTTTCCGAATGCGAAACACTAAAAAACATCTCTCGACTTTTGAAAAACGGCTTTCCGCCTACAATTTCAATCTCTAAATTTTTCACATTATAAATCTTTTTCGCCAAATTCTTAACCAAATACAACCCGCAAAGATGCTCCAAATATTTTTCTTGCGATTTATACTGCCGACCGTCTGAAACCCCTTCCAAATCAGCCATTTTGACATGTTTCAAAAACTCGGTTTTTTCAACATAAAAAATTTCCATATAAAACCCTTTACAAAATTACCGTATCCACCAACGGTTTTGCAACCTCTAACGCACCTTTAAGCACTTCGGGATTTGTCCAAAAATCTTTCCTTTGCACGAAAATTTTAACAATTTTTCTTGCGTAAGACCCAATCGCAACTCCGTGATAATTTATCTCACACATTCTCGCAAGTTCCGTAGTTTTGCCGTTTGTTCCGCCCGACAAAATCAAATACACGGGCAAATTTGCCTTCTGAACAATCTCAGCCGTTGCAACTGCCTGCAAAGTCGATTTGTAATTGTCATCCCCACCGCTCATCGGGAACCCGTCAGCTTGAACGATTGTCGAATAAGGCTCTCTATTTTCTATCATCGCCTCAATGCGTTCCACCAACGCTTCATCACTCAATTTTCCACGACTTGTACAAATACTCAACAAGCCGTCATAATTATTATTGATATAATTCCATTTGCCGAAAATTTCGCCTTCATCAAGCCCCATTGCGTGAAATTCAATACAATCAATATTTTGCTCAACAATAGCAGGTAAAACTTCGCTCAAATCCTTCTCTTCAGAAGTATAAGAAATTGCGGTTTTTGAACAAACTTTCCAACATTTACCGCACCCGATACACTTTGATTTTTTAACCTTGCCGTAATGTATCGCCCCCTGCGGACAAATTTCCTCACACGCTCCGCAATTAACACATCTGTCATAGTCGATAACCGCTTTTTTAACATGCGGGTCATTTTTAATCCCCACACTTACGCAAAGATACGCATCATAGACTTTCGCAAGTTCCAATGCCTCTTTTGCCGCCTCAATAACTTCTAAATTTGCGGACAAATCAAAAAATCGACACCCCGCAATCGCATAAACGTAAACTAATCGCTTAATTTCTTCAACATCTTCATTACCCGCACCGCATACGAGTTTGAAGCAGTGCTTTGTTTCCAACAAGTCCTTTAGCATTATTTCACCATGTAGTTATAAATAATTTCAGAAGCATGAACGATAAAATCTTTACCCGCAACAGAGTTATGCGGTCTGTTTGCAAGGATTACGACCAAATACTTTTTGCCGTTCGGTGCAATTACAATACCCGCATCGCCAAGCATAGTGCCGATATCGCCTGTTTTATGCAAAAATACCGAACCTGCTCCCAAGCCTGCCTGAATCAATCTGTTATTATGAACATGACCCATATAATTCAAAATACGACTTCTCGATTCGTCGCTTAAGAAAGAGTCGTTTTCATCAATATTATAAAGCATTGTAGCCATTTCAATCGCAGTAGTTCTGTTTGTTCCGCCCAAATCAGGCAACCAAGTTTGAACATAAGTATTTTTCAGCCCCCAATCTCTTATTGATTGGTTAACATCTGTCATTGAGCCGACTTTTGCCATAAGCATATTAGTTGCGGAATTGTCAGACTCGGTAATCATACGATTTGCAAGTTCATCAATGGTGTATTCGGAATCTCTCGCCTTAAATTGTAAACTTCCAGACCCCTCAGACCTGTAATATTCCGTCAACGGAATTGTATCATTCAGCGAAATTTGCCCTGCTTCAATAGATTTAAACACATCAATCAAAACAGGAATTTTAATTATACTTGCAGTCGCATAACTTTTATTTGCGTTAATATTAACAAAGTTTTGGGTGTCATAATCCCAAACGTAAATCGCAGGCTTAATTGTCGGATATTGTTCCATTAACCCTAATAATTCCTGTTTCAACACAGGCATATTAACATTTTCCTTTAACGGTGTCATCATTGCGGACTTTTCGTTAGCGGAATAGTTAAACATAGGATTGTCAAAAGCCCAAGTGTTAGACAAATACTTTGTTGTAGGGAAGCTTATTTCATTCATATCCGCAGTAATCGCATTGTGCGGAGTAGGTTCAAAAAACGCCTTTGTCACATGGCTGAAAGCATAAGGCAAAGCCGTCATTGCCATTACCACAAAGAAAACAAATGCTATCAAAACCTGTACAAACTTTTTCTTCTTATTAACCTTTCTTTTCGGGCGATTTTCATGCCTTAACGCAGAATATCGGCTGATTTCTTCGGTTCTGACATTTTCGTAAACACTATAATTATACTTTGTGTAACTTTGGTAATAATACGGATCTCCGTAAACGCTATCGTAATTTCTTGCTAGTTTCGGCATGAAAACTGCTTCCTCCCCAATTTTCTTTTATTTTATACAAAGTTTACAAGTAGGGCAAGTTTTTAATGAACAATAGTAACATTTTGAAAAATTTGATTACTTGCTCCATAATTTTTGTTAGTAATATAATAGGGATGAAGTTACCCTATAAATAGCAAAGGAAGGAAAATTATGAGTTTATTGGAAGCAGGAATGATGGTTTGTTTCGGAGCAAGCTGGCCGTTTCAAGTTGTAAAAACATATAAATCAAAAGAAGTAAAAGGTAAAAGTATTCACTTTTTGTGGTTGGTTGAAATCGGGTATGTACTCGGAATGTTACACCATATTTTGTACGCCCCTGACAAGGTAATTTACTTGTACCTGTTGAATTTCATCCTTGTCGGAACTGACATGATTTTGTATTATAAATACAAAAAATTGCCGCATAATAAAGTGCAAAATAATGTTAAAATTCTTTCTAAAAAAGAGGAAGAGTTGAAAAACGAAGAACTAAAAACAGCGGTGTAAATACAAAAATGACGAACAACTTGGTAAGCCCACCAATATGTCATTCTGAACAGCACGAGCTTATGTGCCGAAAACGAAGTGATAGCACGATTAATGCGAGTGCGTGATTCAGAATCTCTTTAATAATCAAAATATAACAAGGAATTAAGTTCCCAAAACCTTTGTAAAATAATGTCCCCCGCAGGCAGTGCTAGTTCGAACCAATGAGCAGTAGCGAATTGAGTGAGACTGTATGCCGTATGGCTGGAACCGAAATCTATGATTTC
>CAVKDD010000131.1:0-4805 GCA_963654845.1 Acutalibacteraceae bacterium
ATACAATATCGAAATGGTGAAAAAGACACACGCAAAAGATAAAAGTAACAGATTTTGCGACAAATCCCCCGTCATTACATAATAAGTTCCTTCATACAATAAAGGTCCAAAGGCTATCATAACAGCAAGTTCACCAATCCCGTTCAGTGAGAATTTCTGATAAGTCAAAGAAATCACAAGCCCGATTATTGCAAAAATCGCAACGTAATAACCTGAAGTAAAGAACAAAATTGCACCGATCACGGCAGCACAAGCAAGAAAAGCAATAATTGTACGTCTTAACTCCTCAACCGTTGCCTGATTGTTTTTCAAATACCAACATTTACAATTTTGGGCGGAATTTAAAAAATTTTCATCTTTTAAAAGAATTTTGTAATCAAAATAATCATCAAGAAGATTTGCTGCCATGTGTGCAAACGAAATCCCGACAAGTGCCAAAATCCCCAACACTGCATTTCCGCCTTGCTTCAGCGAAAAGACAAAAGCGACAAGCCAATTCAAAACAGTAATCGGCAAGGTGTAAACTCTTGCACAATTAAGCCAAAATGCAAACTTCTTCAAAAAACTGCTTCTCCTCATATTTTCAAAATATTTTTCATTGCGACAACGTGTTCATAACTTGCACCCGCTTCAAGAATTTCTTCCGCATCTAGCCCAAACATCGTAATCAAATCGTGAGCCCTTGTGAGGTCATTTTCCTCAAGATAACGAACAACATTTTTCACCGCATCGATACGGCTCAAACGTGTTATTTGGTCATTTCTCCCTTTTCTGAAAATTCTTGTCTTTGATTTGCCCATTATTTATTGTCCTCACCGTCAAATTTGTCAAAACCGAGCAAAGCCGCACCAATCATACCCGAAAAATTCCCTGCTTCGGCAAGTTTAACCTTTGTAGGAGTTGTAACGATTTGAGAATTTACATAGTCTTCAATCATTTTAGGGTCGGTAAATTGTGCCATAGAACCTGACAAAACAATGCAATCAGGGTCAAAAATATCAGCAAGTCCGATTAAACCTTCCGCAATATCCTTTTGCCATTTGTCTAAAATTTCCACCATTTTCGGGTCGTTTGCCTTAACGCCGTCAACAACATCATAGGTCGTAACATCAGGATTATTTAGCATTTCTTCCGCAGTTTTTTTCAAACCGTTTCCTGAGGCATAACATTCAAAACAATCCCACGCACCGCAGGTGCATTTACGTTCTTTTTTGGTACTCATTTTGAAGTGCATTTCGCCTGCAGCCCCGTTTTTCCCCTTCAAAAGCTTATTGTTGATAATTATTCCGCCCCCAACACCTGTGCCTAGCGTAATCATAACGGACACTGAGGTATTTTTTGACGCTCCGATTTTATATTCCGCCCAAGCCGCACAATTAGCGTCATTTTCCACATAAACAGGCTTTGTCGATAACGATTGAAAAGGCATTGTCGGGTATTCTTTTGCAATATTTCCAGTTGAACCTACAATCCCCGTATTTTGATTGTTTACAGCACCACAGGTACAAAAAGCAACCAAATCGACCTCGTTTTCGTGACATTTTACAATATCTTCAAGAGTTGATTTAATTTCAGCAAAAGTCTTCGGAGTATGAGCTTTTTCAATCTCGCTTATTATATTTCCGTTTTTGTCAATTATGGCGTTGTAAATTTTCGTACCGCCAATATCAATAGCCAAAGCCTTTTCCATTTTTCACTCCTTAATTTTTACTTTTCGCCTTTAAATATAGCAACTCGGGTTTTCAAAAACTTGTAAATACTTCTGATTTCACGAACCGTGTATTCTCTGCCGATTAGTTCGACTTTTCTGTCATAGTTCGGCAAATTAAGTTGCGACAAGGGCGGTGAAGGATTTTCCCTAACAAATTTCCCTATATCTTTACTTGTATAACCTTGTGATATCGGAAGTCTTGACAATATTTTCATAACAATTCCTATACTTAAAAAATGTAAATCTGTTATTTATTTCTAAATACAAAGCGTTTTGTAATGAGTTGCGGACGGGTTATCGCCGAACCGATAACAACACAGTGAGCACCAAGTTCAAACGCCTTGTTAACCTGTTGCGGTTCCCAAATTCTACCTTCCAAAATTACCGGCATGTTTGTTTGGGTAACAAGTTGAGAAAGCAGTTCAAAATCAGGTTCTTTTGCAGGTGAATTTGCGGATTCTAAGGTGTAACCCGCAAGCGTTGTTGATAAAATATCTGCACCTGCTTCTTTTGCTTTTATACCTTCTTCAATGGTTGAAATATCCGCCATTGCAAGTCTTTTATTGATATGAATATATTTTATCAAATCTGTGAGCTTTTCGTTTTCGGGACGCTTACGCTGAGTTCCGTCAAAAGCAACAATATCGGCTCCTGCTTCGACAAGCGTAATTACATCTTTTATTGTCGGCGTAATATAAACGATTTCTTTGTAATTCTTTGGAATTACGTTTGGCTTGGTCAAACCGATTACGGGGATATCAAAATTTGCCTTAGCATTTTTAACATCACGAGCCCCTGCAACTCTTAACGCTCCTGCTCCGCCGTTTACGACAGAACGCATCATAGCAAGCATGCAATCTTCCTTGTATAAAGGCTCAGACGGCATAGCCTGAACAGATACAACAATAGTTCCCTTAATTGAAGATAAAATATTTCTCATAGTTTGATTATATATTAAACAAAAAGTTTTTATTAATGATGTAAAGTTTTATTTTTGAGCCAAAGCTTTTGTAATCTTGTAAAGAATAACCACTAAAAAGTCGTTGTTTTTAATTGAATCAATATGCTTATAAATCTCGTCAAGCAAATTTTCGGAAGAGTCTAAATGGTCAAAATTAAAAAGTTCGGAATACGGAAGATTAAATATCTTTGAAATTTTCTCTAAAGTGTCGGATTTAACAAAATTTTGACCTGTTTCAATTTTACTGAGCGACCTTTGAGAAATCTCAATTTTTTCGGCAAGCTCCTCTTGAGAAATGTTCATTTGCTTTCTGAGTTCGTAAATTCTTTTCCCAAGTTGTTCTTTTAACATAATCCGCCTTTCAAAGTTATATTATTTTAAATAAATAAAAGTTATAAGGAACTCTCAAGCGTATTTTTACTTTACATAACACTTATTAAGTGTTATTATAGACTTATCAAGCGTAATCAGAGAGTTTTTAGAAAGGTTATGTAATAATATGAAAAGATTTGGCTTTACTTTGGCGGAAGTATTGATAACTTTGGGAATAATCGGAATAGTTGCGGCAATGACAATGCCAACCTTGTATTCCGCCTGCAGTAAAAAAATTATAGAAACACGACTACAAATGACAAATGCTATAATTTTGCAAGCCTTCAAAAAATACCAAACAGAAACACAGACTATACCACTTACTAAATATGAAGAAGTTGATGTAAACGGCTATTCTTGGCAAAAGAGTAAAGATTTCTTTGACGAATACTTTGCAAGAACCCTAAAAACCACATATACATATCCTAAAGGAATCAGATTTCCGATATACGGGCACAATGATGCGGATTTTACCAATGTTTATAATCATTATTATGTATTCAGTCAACTCAGTAACGGTACGGTTATTGGAGTTTCAAAAAACGGAAATTATGACGGGATAAGAGTTTTAGTAATTCTAAAACCGCAAAAGAAGAAAATACATATCGGACGAGAGGTGTTTGAACTTCAATACATGCCTGACGATTTTTCAGGATATTACGCTTACAATCCAGCATTAAAACGGAATTATACCGATAATCGCAGACAAGAGTATATAGATGCTTGTATCTCCGAAAAAGCACACCCGTTATTTTCAATGAGTGCCGCAGAATTTTGCGGATTTTTAATCCTGCAAAATAATTTCAAAGTCCCTAAAGACTACCCGATAAAATTGTAAAGGTTAAGAGACGATGAAGAATAAAGGGGAAAGTTTTAGTGTTTGGATAGCAATCCAAACCTACATTTGGCTTAGAAATAGGTGTTTAATGTTGAAAATATAACACAAGATTGCAAAATTTGGTAAGCCCACCAAAATGTCATTCCGGACAAGCACGAGCAGAGTGCGAAACGAAGTGAAGGCACGTTTAATGCGAGTGCGTAAGATCCGGAATCTGTTTTACTATTTTGCACAGATTCTGAATAGGCTAAAAATCACTTTTCGCCTGCTCAAAGGATTTTTTAAGCCTTTCAGAATGACGAGAGAGTTGTTATATTTTGACTGGATTGCTTCGTCTCTTCGTTCCTCGCAAAGACGATATTGGTGGGGATTTGACAGATTTTACGTCATTGCGAAGGAGTGCGAAAGCACGACTGCGGCAATCCAGAAAAATACAAAAATTTGGTAGGCCCACCAAATAGTCATTCTGAACTTGATTCAGAATCTCTTTAATAATCAAAATAAAACAAAGGATTAAGCCCAAAAACCTAGTTTTACCTTGCAATGAAGAGACCCTGAAACCAGTTCAGGGTGACCTTTTTGAACTATTGCTTTACTGTCTTACAGTGCGGTAAGGGGAATTTATCTTATCGTTGGCGAGAATGGGATATTCGAGCCATACGAATAAGTATGCAGAATGCTAACCCGATAAATTTTTCGGCAAAAAATTTATCGGTTCAATTTCTCAACCGCCGACACTAAGAAATATTACAAACACAGAAAAAATTTTGAAATTGGCGGCGGTAAGGGGAATTTAACTTATCGTAGGCGAGAATGTGGAATTCGAGCCGTACGAATAAGTATGCGGGACGCTAACCCGATAAATTTCTCGGCAAAAAATTTATCGGTTCAATTTCTCAACCGCCGACACTAAGAAATATTAC
>CAVKDD010000132.1:0-4802 GCA_963654845.1 Acutalibacteraceae bacterium
CTTAAAATAATTCGGGTCTTTGACGGCTTTTTCGGCACATGTTATGCCGTTCATTCCAACGGAGCTTGTCGGGTCACAGTATTTATCAACCTCGTTATATGTGGTCTTGGCGTTCCCCATTGGAATTAGCCCGTCATCGGTGGCTTCAAAGGTAAACAAATCAATTCCCCATTGATTTGGTGGATTGTTGTAACCGTTGATATCAATAAATAACCATAATCTGCCTGCATTATTTTCTAACAAAACCAATGCCCCGTCCATTAAACCAATTTGCCCATCATCTAAATAACCGCCACTGACATTGCTTGTTCCATTCAGTGTTTTGTAGGGTTTTCCACCTGTATGAGCCGAATAGCAAGGCAATGTTTTGCCCATTGTGCTGTTTCCGTTTGCATAATCACCGCAATCTGTCGGAGATTTAAAATATTTCATAAATACTTTATAAAACGAGCCGTACATGGTATAATCCTTCGGAGCAACCGATTCATTATCAGCCATCATTTTGTAGGCAAGTTGGACTTCGGCGTGAGCCTTGTTGAACTGACTTTTCAGTTTTGTTGCACGAACGTTATTCATAAGTGCGGGAATTGTCATTGCCGCAACCACACCGATTATGCCAAGTGTTATCAATACTTCCGCCAAAGTGAATGCAAATTTTTTCAATCTCATCTAATACCTCTGCTGATAAATTTATAATTATTATCACTCATACTGATAATTTTGTCAATATAATAGTAAATATTAAAATAATTGGCAGTATTTTGGTATTTTACAAATGTAAATTAATAATAAAATAAGTCTGAGGAAGACTATGAATACTAAAGAACTTTTGGGCTTAAAAGTTAAGGAATTTAGAAAACAGCACAAAATTACACAAGAAAAACTTGCGGAAATTGTCGGCGTTGATAACGGTTATATCAGCAAACTTGAGGTGGGGCAAAACTTTCCGTCAATCAGCACTTTAGAAAAAATTGCTCAGGCTTTAGATGTTGAACTTTATGAGTTTTTTCAATATACAAGTATCAAATCTTCTGATTTTAAAGAGGATTTAATAAAGATTTATGATAACTTGAGCAAGGAAAAACAATTTACCTTGTACAGGGTTGCAAAGGCAATGGAGTAGGAGACAACTCTCTTTAATAAAAAAATAATAAGATTTTGTACCTAATGTTTATTTTATTTTGATTATGGAAGAGATGCTGAATCAAGTTCAGCATGACTATTTGGTGAGGTTAGTCCAATTTTGGTATTTTGAAAGTTTATGCAAAAAATCCTTGTTCATTTATTTTTCCCAAAGTCAACTTTTTAAAAAATCTATACGACTTGACAATAAAAATTTTACATGATAAAATATGTGTGGGGTAAATGTATATTTATAAGTCTTGTCATACGATAAGACTTTCTTTTTCGCTATTTTTTTAAGTGTACGATTTACCACTTTTTGTAACAAAATCTTAAAATTTGTTTCTAATTAGGCAAAAAATAGTTTTATGGGTTTTATAAAATTGGAAAGCGAAGTTTATAATTTATGTCAATAAGAATTCCTATAGCAAATACAAATAATGTAATGGCAAGAAATTTTGTTTCTAAAATGGCAAGTGACGGATTTCTTCCCGTAATTGCTTTGGAAGCCTTTGTAGAAGGTGGGAGAACTTACCAAGCCTACCAAAGAGGTGGTTTTGACGAAGCGAGAGAAAGAATTACCGAAGAATTTTCGGGTGCGGTTTTTTGGATGGGCGGCGTTACCGCTTTGAACTATATTTTTGAAAAACTCGGACAAAAACTCCTGAAACTTCCTAAGGATATTGTCGATACTGCATCTGATGATGTTCGTAAACCGTTGGCTAACTACTTGGAAGACAACACAAAAATCCTTGAAAAAACAATGGCAAGATTTAAGTTTGCAAAAGTTATTTCCAGTGTTCTTATAGCAAACGCTTTTATCGGCTTTGTTTTGCCGAAGATTAACCAAGCTATCACTCGTTCTTACCACAAAAACGACAATAACAAACCACAAACGGCTGACACTTTCCAAAAATCAAATAACTTTATTAAACCTATGATGAGCGATTTAACAACTCAAAAAGATGATGAAAACAAAAAGAAAGATGTATCTTTCGGTGTTAATTTGTTGTCAATCGCTAACAAATTTGAAAGTGACAGAAACTATAAATTGTTGTCTGTCGATGCCGGAACTGCATCAGGTAGAGCGATTTCCGCAAGAAATAACGATGAAAGAGTTGAAATTTTATTCAGAGATTTGAGTTCAATTTACTTCTATATGTTCAACATGCCAAATATCAACTCTTGGTTAAACAAAATTGAACAAAAAGGAAACAGCACAAGATTAGACCCTGTATCTGCCGAATTTACAACAAAATACTTTGAAGAATACTTTGAAGATAAACGTATCGATAAGATTTCTGTTGAAGACTTCAGAAAAGATTTCTTGGGCGAGAATAAAGAAATTCCTGAAAGTTTGAAATCGAAATTCAAGGGCGAAAAGATTAAGATTATTTCTCTTGACGGATTTAAGGACGAATTGAAAGGACTTGTTCCGCAAGATAAATTGAAGGAATTTGAAGCAACTGCTGATGAAATGTCTAAACTTCAACCAAAACTCAAAGGCATGTCAATTTTGACGGAAGGTCAGGTTAAAGACATCTTGAACGGTGGTCACATCAATAATCCGAGATTCTTAAAAGAATTCTTCAAGAACAGATTTGGTAATAAGTTCATGGAAAGTTACTCATTTGTTGCTCAAAATGACTTAGATGCTCATAAGAAAGAACTTATCGACTATGTAGAAAACTTAATGGAAATGGCTAAGAAAGAATCAGGCGAAATTACTAAGAAATTGTTGAGAAAAGCATCAACAAGAAACTTGTTAATAAACGCATTTAACTGGGGTTCAGGCTTCGTAATTTCTGCATTGTTCTTGTCAACACTTATTCCAAAAATGCAATATTTGATTACAAAATTGAGAACAGGCTCTTCCGCTTTCCCTGGAACTAACGAATACAGAAACAAGCCCGAACAAAAACAAGTTGCCTAAGATTTGGAAATAGGGTTGCAAAACTGAAATTAAATTGTCATAATATTGCTAGAAGTCTTAATACGGTAAATCTTGCAACCGAGCCAACAGGCGACAGTGGTGGAGCAAGCCCACATAATTAAGACTCTTCCTTGACATAATATTATGTCTTGTGTATCCTATATTTATAAGTTCGGCGACATGGCCAAGTGGTAAGGCAGAAGCCTGCAAAGCTTTTATCCCCCAGTTCGAATCTGGGTGTCGCCTTTTTTAAGTAAAGCAAATAATTTCAGTATAAAGAACCGTTCAAGCGGTTCTTTTTCTTATGGAAAAAATGTTTGTAAAGTTTTGTTGCAAGTAGAATGTTCTTGTTATTTCTGTGTTTTGGAGTTTTTTAATAAAAATTTTTAATGAAAAAGGCAATTTTTGCGAAGAAATTTTTTTTATAAAAGGGTACGGGGAATTTAAAGAAAAGGACGTGGAATTATTAGCGATTGGAATACTGGAGTAACCAGAGTTACATTGACTAACGGTACTCAAAGGGCAAACAAAAAAGTTGGAATTTCTTATGATTATATGGACAAATTGAACGGCTATGTAAAAGCAGGAATATTTGTTGATAAGGATAATGACGGGTTCACAAAGGCTGAACAAAAAGCGTTGGGAGCGGAATTTAACAAATTACACCAAGAAAGAGGCGATTTGGTAGATTTCAAAAAGATGCTTGCAGGTAAGTCTTTTGATTACAAAAATGAAGAATTTGTAAGACTTGCGAAAGCAGCTGGTTATGTTTTGGCAGAAGAAAATAAACCTGTCGAAAAACCTGTCGAAACCAAAACCCAAGAGGTTAAACCTGAAGCACCTGTTGAACAAAAAGAGGAAAAACCTGTTCAACAACCTCAGGAACAACCAAAAACAGAAGCCCCAAAAGCGGAAGCTCCTAAAACTGAAACTCCAAAACCGCAAGAAAGCGTTACTGATTTAAACAAAGACCTTGAAAAATTGAAAGCGGGTTGGACAGAAGATGAATTGTTGCATTCTGATACTACTTTGCGAAATCAATTAGCCAAATTGTCAACCGAAATTGAGGAACTTCAAAAGGATTATACTACTCAAACCGTTACAAAACACAGATTTTTGAGAAAAGCAAAAACCGAAAATGTAAAAGTTCCGAAATCGGAAGAACAACTTGCTGCGGATAAGAAAAAAGCACAAGAAAAAATGGCGGAATATGACAAACTTGCTCAAATGAAATCGGTTAATGAGTTGTATTCCTCAAAATATCCGTCAAAATACGCACCAAATGACGGTGACAAAATGATTGAATATATTGCGACAGCCGAAGACGGTCAAAAATATGGCGTAATTAGAAAAACCGTTTCGGTTTATAACGAAAAATTCAAATATTCTTATAACAAATCTGTTCCGGAATACTATCCGATTACCTTGAAAAATCGTAATGAAGGAACTGAAAACCCTTACCCTGATTATTATTACAGGGTAGATGAAAACGCAAAACCTGTTGAAGGTGAAATCAAACTTGCAAAAAATGATTAATCCCAAAATATTTCTCTCATATTAATTATTCCCAATACAATGACCCTTTTCAAGATTTTGAAAAGGGTTTTTATTGAGTGTTGTGGGCTTTTAGATGAAAGGCTTGAAATATTATGTGAGTGTCAAACTGTCGGTTGGGCATACTTGCCAAACAAGCGTAAATGCAGTCGCTGTCTGAAAATAAGCCTATTAGAAAGTAGGTCGGCGTTGC
>CAVKDD010000133.1:0-4788 GCA_963654845.1 Acutalibacteraceae bacterium
AAAAATCACTTTTCGTAAACTCAAAGGATTTTTTAAACCTTTCAGAATGACGAAATTGTTGCTAACCTGTCGGTTGGGCATACTTGCCCAACGTGTGTAAATGCAGACACTGCTTGATAAAAAGCCCTTTAAAAGTAGGTCGGCATTGCTATGCCGACAATTAAAATTAATACTTCATCTTTCTGTCGATTTCACGTTGTTGGTCTTTTTTCGCCAAACTTTCTCGTTTATCGTAAAGCTTTTTACCCTTTGCAAGACCTATTTCGACTTTTGCAAACCCTTTTACTATAAAAACTTCCAACGGAACAATGGTGTAGCCGTCTTTTTTGATTTTTGAGTGCATTTTGAGAATTTCTTTTTTTGTTAAAAGAAGTTTTCTTGTACGCTCAGCCTTATGGTTAAACCTGTTCCCCTGTTCGTACGGAGAAATGTGGCAGTTATATAAAAATATTTCGTTGTCTTCAATTTTGCAAAAACTGTCTTTCAGGTTTATTGCACTTTTGCGGACAGATTTAATTTCAGTTCCCGTCAAAACAATTCCCGCTACATATTTTTCAAAAATTGTGTAGTCGTGGAACGCTTTTCTGTTTGTTGTTATAACTTTTTTCTCCATAAAATGATTATAACACAGAGTTTATTTTTTTGCTCTTGCCTTTTGTAATGTTTTTGCAAGTTCCTGATTTACCATTTCAAGTTTTTCAGGGTACAGAAAACGAGTATCATTTATGGAATCTTCCCCGAATTTTCCCGGAAAACGGCTGTAGGCATTCATTTTCTTCATGTAATGTTTTGAAAATTCGTCACAATTTTGAGCGTGCATAATTCCGTATCGGAGTGCTTGCAAATTGTCAATTCTTTCTTCCGGTGACATCGGTTTCAAAAAGGCTTGCAAATCTTTTTTCGATAATTTGCCTTTTATTTTTACTTTTTCATTTAAAAATCTTGCAGCTTTTATTGTATCAAACCCTTTGTTAATCATTGATACCATACGTCCGTAAATTTTCGGGTTTGTAATTTCCGTGAAAATTTCTTGAGAATATTTTAATGCACGTTTCAGGGTTGACATATTGATGAATTTTTCACTGTAAGCAAAAGGAATTCCCAAAACGTATCCTGACATTTGGTTTGCGGCATCTGACCTGTGAGCAACTATTCCTTGTCCTGCATCTAATCTTGTGCCTTTGATGTCAATTTTTGCACCTGTTGCTTTTTTGAGTAATCTTACAAAGGCGGGCAGGGTAATTTTTCCGTCATCCATTTTTGAAAGTACGGAGTCACAGAATTGGTCGTTCATTCTTTGAGCAAGTTGTAATCTTCCTGCTGCCGTTCGTTCCGCTTTGTCAATCTTTTTTAGCGGTAAAAATGTTGTTGCTTTGTTAATATTAATCTTTATCATATTTCTTTTAAAAATTGTGAATAAAATTTTTTGCTATTTGTATAAAAAACATTTACAAAAGTGTACATTTGAAAAATTAACGTTTTGAGGAACTTCAGTTTTGCATTTTTCCATAACAAACGGACATCTTGTGTGAAATTTGCAACCGTTTGGCAAGTTTTCAGGTGACGGGAGTTCCCCTTTCAAGCTGATTTTTTCTTTTGAATTTGTTTCGTTAATTTGTGGAGCAGCACCGAGCAACGCCTTTGTGTATGGGTGTTTTGGATTTGAAAAAATCTCTTCGGTTGTTCCAAATTCTATAACCTCGCCCAAATACATTATTGCAATTTTATCGGAAATATATTTGATTACGCTCAAATCGTGCGAAATAAACAAAATCGTAAGATTAAAGTTTTTCTTTAATTCCTTCAATAAATTTATAATTTGAGCCTGAATGCTCACGTCTAACGCACTTACGGGTTCATCTGCAATGATTATCGGCGGATTGAGTACAAGAGCTCTTGCGATTGCAATTCTTTGTCTTTGACCGCCTGAAAATTCGTGCGGATAAAGGTTCAGGCAACTTTCATCCAGTCCGACACTGTGGATTTTTTCTAAAACCGTTTTATTTATTTCTTCTTTTGATAATTTTGTATTAATTTCGAGCGGTTCTCTCAAAATTTGACCGATTTTCATCTTCGGATTTAGGCTTGCGTAAGGGTTTTGGAAAATCATTTGAATACTTTTGTAAAACTCTTTGTTATTTGATTTTTCTAAAATATTTTGATTGTTTACAAAAACTTCCCCGCTTTTTATTTCGACAAGTTTCATAATTGCTTTGGCAAGTGTGGATTTGCCGCAACCTGATTCCCCTGCGATTGCAAGAATTTCCCCTTTGTCTGCGGAAAGTGAAACATTATTTACCGCATGGACGGTTTTTACTCCGCCAAAAACGTTTTTCTTTGAGCGATATTCAACTTCTAAATTTTTAATTTCTAATATTTTTTCTGCCATTATTTAATTCTATTTTATAAATTTATTTTCTGCAATTATCCTATTGTTTTAATTTATGCGGAACAGGCTCTCAAAAATTCCTTCAGAATAAGTCGGGTGAGCAAAACAAATTTCTTTCATTTTGTCAACGGAAATCTCGTTTTGAATAGCGATTAAAACTTGTTGAAGAAGTGAAGACGCTTCATTTGAAACAATATGTGCTCCGACAATTTTATTTTCTTGAACCAAAAGTTTGATAAATCCGTCAGTTGCGTTGTCACAATTTGCTTTACCGAGTGCCGAAATCAGAAACATTGATTTTTTATAAGTTCCTGCTTCTAAGTCCTGTTCTCGTTTTCCGACCCAAGCAACTTCAGGAGTGCCGTAAATTACGCTCGGTGTTAAATCTTTGCGGAAAGCGATATTTGAAACCTCTTCAAGTGCTTCTTTTATCGCAAAATGAGCAAGTTGGATTTGTCCTGATACATCGCCGATATATTTTACTCCGTCAATTTTTTCTGTCGAATTTGGTACTCTGCCGACTGCTACGAGGATTTTTTCAGGTGATAAAACTTTTTCGTTTGACAGTGTGACTTGTCTGTTTTCAATTTTTTGAATAGTCGTGTTTGTGAAAAAGTTTATTTTTTTTGTTTTAAAAATTCTTTCAATTCGTTTTGAAACCTCAAGGTCTGCGATTGGCAAAAGATGCGGAGCGGCTTCAAGTACGGTTGTTTCAACTCCGAAATTTGACATAATGCCCGCCCATTCAAGTCCGATAGCCCCCGAGCCGACAATGAGAAGACTTTTAGGTAATTTTTCAAGGTTCAAAATGTCGTCTGAAGAAATTAAAAATTCTCCGTCAAATTCCAAGCCCTTCAAAACTCGTGGAGATGCTCCCGTTGCACAAATTATTTTGTCACAGGTGTAAACCGTGTTATTTGCCGAAATTTCGTTGTTAGACAAAAGCTTAGCTTCTGTTTTTACAACCGTAACTTTTGCATTTTTCAGTGCAAGTTCAATTCCTTTGCGGAGTTTTTCGACCACTTTATTTTTATGTTCAATAACTTTTGGAAAATCTACATTTACTTCATTTGCAACTATTCCGAGTTCTTCGCTTTTTGAAATTTGAGCGAAAATTTCAGACGAATGCAAAATGGTTTTGGTCGGAATGCAACCACGATTCAGGCATGCTCCGCCGATTTCCTCTTTTTCAAATAAAACTACGCTATGTCCGTTTGCTGCTGCGTGTAAGGCTGCCGTATATCCGGCAGGCCCGCCGCCAATTATTCCGTAATCAAAATTTTCCATACCGTCAAATCCTTTTATCTTGTGTAAACTCTTGGTAGTCTTACTTTCAGACGACAAGTCAATTCGTAGTTAATTGTGTGTAATATTTTTGCCCATTCGTCAATAGAATGATTTTCGTCCAAAAGTGTAATGATATCGCCAACGTTTGCTTTGGCTTCGGTTACGTCAAACATCATTTGATCCATTGTAATATTTCCGACTTGAGGGACTTCAACGCCGTTCAAAACTCCTTTGATTTTGTTTGAAAGAAGTCTTGGAACACCGTCAGCATAGCCGATTGGAACTGTTGCAATAATTCTGTCGCCTTTTGCCGTGAAAGTGTGACAATAACTTACCCCTTCGCCGTTTCTTGCCGTGTGAATATTTACGATACGACCTTTTAATGAAATCAACGGTTTCAAATCAGGCTTTTTAAACTCAATATCAGGAAAATCAGGGTAAAGTCCGTACAAGGAAATTCCGATTCTTCTCATATTTGAATTTGGAACGTTATAACAAATACTTCCAGCCGTATTCAAAATATGTAGCAACAAGCCGTCAGTATTAACGTTGTCGATTACCGAGTTCCATTTGCGGATTTGTTCTTGGGCTTTGTCATATTCTTCCGCCGCCGCAAGGTGTGTGAAAATGCCTTGCAGGTCAATGAAATCACAATTTTGAACTTCTTTAATAAACTTAATCGCCTCTTCTGTTCTGATTCCGATTCTGTTCATGCCTGTATCCAGTTTGATGTGGACTTTCGGTTTTTTGCCCGTGCGTTTGTAGGCTTGTTCACAGGCTTGAATATGTCCTTGTGAAAATATTGCAATGCTTATGTCGTTTTTAACGGCACTTTCGACAGCCCAAACAGGAACAGCACCTAGTACCAAAATTTCGCAATTTATATTTGCTTCTCTTAAATCAACACCTTCATCAATAGAGGCAACTCCAAGCATATCAATTCCGCTTGCCAAAATCGTTGGAGCAAGCATAACCGCACCGTGTCCGTACGCATCCGCCTTCACTACTCCTAAAAGTTTTGTACCTTGCGGAATTTTTGATTTTATTTCTTTAATATTGTGTTCAAGATTTGAAATGTTTATTTCCACCCACGCATCTCGGTGGATATTTAT
>CAVKDD010000134.1:0-4787 GCA_963654845.1 Acutalibacteraceae bacterium
ATTTAATTTTCATATTCCGTTTATAAAAAATATGCTATCATGAAAAAATTTTTACGACAAGAAATATCAAAACAATTATTCTTCAATTTTCGGATAAGCTTTTTTCAAATTAGCCTTCAATCGCTCAACGCATTTTGCCTTTTCAACAGAATTTCTTGAAAAAGAATAGGCTTCAACCTTCACAATTCTTGGATTATCGCCTGCAACAAAATCAATTTTGCAAGTCGAAGTTCCAAACCCTAATTGAGCATAACGAACTTCGCTCGGCTCACATTTGCCCAAACGGTATTCTTTTCTTGGGGAAGTATATTTTTCTTTGTATTCTTTCAAACAAGCTGAATATTCACTCGGTTTTAAGTTCTTTTCGGTTCTACAATATGTCGAACTGAAGACTAACGGGGAAAACTGCTCCATAGACGGGCAATCATAATACGGAGAACTGTTTAGAATTACGGCAAAAGCACTCACACTCGTCAAAATTACCCCTACCATAACAAGCAAAAATCTGTTCATAATCTTTTCCATTTTCGTTCCCCATTTATAGCTTTTTAAAAAAAATTATATTTGATTAAAAGTTTTTGTCAATAAAAAACGGGCATCATTTTGAAATGACACCCGTTTTGAATTATACTATACCGAATTATTCAGCATCTTTGTTAATATCTTTAATGCTCAACGCAATTCTGTGTTCTTGCGGAGTGAATTTCTTGATAAGAACTTCTACGCTGTCACCAACTTTGAATTTGTTGAACGGATTGATATTTTCTTCAGCCATTTCTGAAACAGGAAGTAAAGCTTCAACACCAGGGAAGATGTTAATGAAAGCACCGAAACCTGTAACTTTATTAACAGTACCTGTGATTACTTGACCTTCTGAGAATTGACCTTCGATTTGTTGCCATGGATCTTCGCCCATTCTTTTCAAAGACAATGAAATTCTCTTCAATTCGTTATCAATTTTAATGATTTTAACTTCAATAGTTTCACCCAAAGAAATAACGTCTGAAGGGTGTTTAATTCTTTGCCAAGAAATTTCAGAAATAGGAAGTAAACCGTCAATGCCGTTGATGTCAACGAAAGCACCGAAATCAGCAATTCTTACAACTTCACCTTTAACAACCTGACCTTCTTCCAAAGTTGCCAAAATGTTGTCAACAACTTGATCTCTTTGTTCAGCAACTGCTTGTCTTTGAGATAGGATAAGTTTGTTTTTCTTAGGATCTGCTTCCAAAACTTTAACTTCGATTTTTTGATCCAAAAGACCGTCAAACGGAGTTCCTGTTCTTAATTGAGAAGAAGGAATAAAACCTTTCAAGTCTGCAACGTCAACCAAAACGCCACCTTTAACAACTGAAACAACTTTTGCAAGAATTGTATCGCCTTGAACTTTTGCATCATTAAGTTGAGCCCAAGCTTGAGCAAATGCAAGTCTTTTCAAAGACAATAACATACCGTCTTCATCGTGTTCTTCTTTCAATACATAAAATTCTTTTTCGTCACCGATTTCAAGCGGAGTAGCTTCTTCAGCTGAAGAGATTTCTTTGTTAGGCAAGAAAGCTTCTGTTTTAGCACCACGAACGCTGATTAGGTAACCGTCTTGGTCTTTTTTCAAAACAGTACCTTCAACGATATCGGCAACTGAATGTCCTTTTGAAAAACTTTCTTCTAATAGTTTTTCGAATTCATCTAATACTTGTGTCATTTTTTATTTTCTCCTTTTCTTTGTTATGACTTTTTGTTTTTTAGAAAAGTTCGAGCTTTTCCAAAACCTTTTTTATTACGGTATCGGGAGTTGATGCACCCGCCGTAACAGAAATTCTCTCAGATTCGGAAATTAAATCTTTATAATTTTCCAATTCGTCAGAAGTTTCTATATGAATTGTGTTTGTTATATCGGTCAAAATCTCAGCCAAATGTGACGTATTGGCACTTTTTTTAGACCCTACAACAATCATCAAATCGCTTTCTTTCGCAAGTTCTTTTGCCTCAGTTTGTCGCATTGAGGTGCTCGGGCAAATCGTATTTGCCACCAACAACTCTTTTGCCAACGGAATCAAAGCCCTAACAACATTATTCAATGTTGACAACATTTGAGTAGTTTGAACTACAACACCGATTTTTTTGTTTGCCTTCAATTCTTTTGCATAAGGTTCAACACCTTCGGCAGAATCCGCAACAATAACCTTTTGACTATATTTTAGTGCATTTGCCTTTATTGCAACGACTTCAGGGTGTTCCGCTTTTCCTACAATTACAAGATAATAACCGTTTTGAGCAAGTTCTACGGCTTTTTGCTGAACTTTTTTCACATCAGGACAAGTCATATCAAGCACTTCAAACCCGGCATTTGAAATTTGTTCAAAAATTTCAGGACTTTCACCGTGAGAACGCACAACACAAACCCCGTCACCTTTTGACGGTAATTCAGACAAAGTCGCAATACCCAAATTTCCCAACTCGTCAATCACTTGTGAATTGTGGATAAGTTCACCCAAAACACAAACACTGCGGGTAGGGTTCTCAGTCTTTAAATTTTTGACAGTTTCAACGGCTCTTTTTACTCCGTAACAAAAACCTGCAAACTTTGCTAATTTAATTTCTTTCGGCAATTTGTAATTGTCTTCTTTCTATAGACTCGCAAGAAAACTTGCTGTATAAAAATTAGACCATGAAAGAATTAAAAAATCAAGAGTTAGCCCCAATAGACGGCACCTTTTTGGGTTAATTTGTCATAACGACCGCCAAATCTGAGCTTTGTTGAACTTCCCGCTCCAACATCCAAATATTCGTCATCAAGCGAGGTTACGCCCGAATCATACATTTGTGAGGGTGGAACTTTTATGCCCGATTGAAGTTTTGTAACCTCATCTTTCCACGCATCAGAACCTTTTGCGGGTGCATCGGGTCTTGTTGCGGCAGTTTTTTCACCGACAGATTGAACCTGCAAGTCCGTATCAGACTTATTCAACAATTCGTTTGACTCGGTTCGACTAACCGAAGGGTTAGATTTCATTCGCCATTGGCAAATCCGTTGACGTTCATCAAACGGCAAATACTGCATATATTGATTAAATTCGCCGTTACCCATAGAAGGGTGTGCTTTCAAGTAATTTACCAAGAATTTGTAGTTAATTGATGACAAATCTTCAATTTGACCCGCATTCAACATTTCTGAAATTGTTGACGGTGACAACATATTCAACAGTTGAGATTTTAAAATCACGCTGTCGCATTTTAAATACAAATTCTTAATTACATCGCTATTTTTTGTACTTTGTGCAAACGAAGAAATTTGCTCGGAAGAACCGTTTATGGCTAATGCTTCAACGAATTTGTCCTGAACTTTTGCACCATAAGCAGCCACCAATTTGTCATACAAATCGGCAATACTTGTAGAATTTGCCACAATTTCCTGAATCATATCGGTTTCTTTGCCTGATTCGGAGTTTGCAAGAAGTTCACCCGCAACCTCAGCACCGACCGCTTCTTTCAATTCGGAAACCTGTTTGTCGGAAAGTTTTGTATTGTGTTCTTCTTCCCATTTTTTAACGGCTTGGTCGATAGAAGTCTTCGTATTTTGGGCATTTTCAAGTGCTTTTGCTTTATTTGTTTCGGATTTTTTAACGGAAGCTTCCGTCACTGTTGCATTTGTTGAGGTTGAAACAGTATTTTCAGTCTTTTCAGTTCGGCTTGTCTGAACTTGGGAAACTCCGCCCTGAGCAAGTTTTGGTGCTTGAACATTTGCTGCTTGAGTTTGAACGGCTTTTGCCTGAGTATCGGCTGCTTTTGCAGTAGTTTGAGGAGCGGCGTTTTGAGCCTTTTCCGCATTATTTGTACTTGCAGAACCGCTTATATTACCCGTTGCCATTGCGTTTTGGATATTTGCTTTTTGCTCTGCTGTATAGTTTCCTGAAGATACCGCATTATCAATTACGGATTTGTATTGAGATTTTACACTGTTATCAACGGAATTGTAAGCAGCAGCCAAACCTTCCGTCACCGCAGGGTTATTTTGTTTTATCAATTCTCTTGCGGCATACAAAGTATCTTCCGCACCGTTTTTAGCCGAAGTTGTGGTAATGTAATCCTTGACAAAGGACGACATTGCTTGAGATTTAACCTTACCGCTATTTCCAATGTTTGAAATAAACTCAACGGCATTTTCTTTGGTAGTAAGATTTCTATCTGCCAAAACTGAATTTTGAGTTGATATCAAGACTTTGTTACCAGAATTAAGTGTTGCGACACCAAATTCGGTGCGTTGGTCTTTACTCAAGATACCACCATTAATTGCCATATTTGTAATTATTCTATTAGCAGGGTTATTCGGTTGTTTTGACTGCATTTTAACAACACCTTTAGCATTATTTTGAGCCAAATAGTTCACCGAACCAAGTTGAGTTAACTCAGGAATATTCTTTAAAACCTCTGCTCTATTTTTATAGACACCGGCTTTTACCAATTCATTTATTGTTTGTTCAATATACGCATCAGTATCGATATTTTTGTTAGAGCCGACAATATAGACGTTAGTTAATAATTCTGTTTTTAATTTTTCTTTATTATTTCTATATTTTGCAATATCTTCGGTAATTTGTTTGGTAGGCGGATTTTTAGTCAACATTTCATTACGTTTATTGATTGAATTGTTAAAGATTTCATTTTTAAGGTCTTTATCAACAATACCATCCAAACCTTCTAATTGCTTTAATACGGTTTCACCGGTTTCATCCAATGTACCTGCTTTTTTCTCTTCTATAAGCTTATTTTTTACAGCATCATAACTG
>CAVKDD010000135.1:0-4780 GCA_963654845.1 Acutalibacteraceae bacterium
GAAAATTTTTGCGATTAAAAAGAGCAAATAAATTTTCTTGTTATTCAGAATCTGATTATTTTTTCTGGATTGCCACGACAATCTTACGATTGTCTCGCAATGACGGAAAATTCGCAAAACACCGCAAAAAGGTCACCCTGAACTCGTTTCAGGGTCTCTTCATTGCAAGATTTTACAAGGGTTTAGGGACTTAATACTTTGGTTTATTTCGGTTATGGAAGAGACTCTGAATCACCGAGTAGGAACAGAAAATTACGTTTCGAGTTCCTCTCAACTCATTTTCTAGTCAGTTCAGAGTGACATTTTGGTGTGCCTAAATCATCAATCCTTATCCGACGATTTTGACGCCGCTGCTTGTGCCAAGTCGTACGGCACCCGCTTTTATCATATCAAGTGCCGCTTGTTTGTCACGGATTCCGCCTGATGCCTTAACCTTCAACCCTGCAGGTGACACGGTTTTATACATCAATTCAACATCTTCCGCTTTTGCTCCGACACCGCCTTTTACAAAGCCTGTCGAAGTTTTAACAAAATCTGCACCGCCTTTTACCGCACATTCGCAAGCGTAAACAATCTCATCTTTTGTCAACAAATCGGTTTCGATAATAACCTTCAAATTATGTCCCTGACAAGCCGCTTTGATTTGACGAATTTCATCAACCAAATAATCGGTTTGCTTATCTTTGACCATTGTAACATTTATTACCATGTCAATTTCGTCAGCCCCGTCACGAACGGCATTAATCGTTTCAAAAATCTTTGTTTCTGTCGTATTAGCCCCCAAAGGGAAACCAATAACCGTAACGACTTTCACATCAGTATCTTTCAGACATTTTTTTGCTTCCGACACATAACAAGGATTTACGCAAACTCCCAAAAAGTCATGCTCTTTCGCTTCTTCAAAAGTTTTGTGCAAATCTGCCATTGTTGCATCTTGTTTTAGCAAAGTGTGTTCAATATATTTATTCAAATTTTCAGTCATAAATCACCTGTCCTAGCGAGATAATTTCGCTTTTAATCTTGCTTCCGCCCTTGCAATGGCAGCCTCAGCCCTTTTTGCATCCAAACGTGCTTCAGCGTTGCGTAATCTGCGTTTTGCCCTTTCTAGAGCATCTCTTGCTCGAGCCTCATCAATTTCTTCATCAGCCTCAGCCAATGTGGTCAAAATCAAGCATTCTTCATCTTTGAACTGCAAAATTCCGCCCATTGTCGTAAAGAATTTGACCTGTTCGCCGATTACTGCCTTTGTTACGCCAATGCTCAAAGCCGTCATTGTCGGAATGTGACCTTTCAAAATACCGATTTCGCCGTCAATGGTTTTGGTAAACACGGAATCTACTTCACCTTCAAAAACAACTTTTTCTTGTGTGATAATTTTTAAAATCATAAATTACACCTCAATGGTTTTTGCTTTTTCAACAGCTTCCTCAATAGTACCCACCATATAGAAAGCCTGTTCAGGAAGGTCATCATGTTTACCCTCAATGATTTCTTTGAAACCTTTGATTGTATCTTCAACTTTTACATATTTACCTTTAATTCCCGAGAATTGCTCAGCAACAAAGAACGGTTGAGATAAGAATTTTTGAATTTTTCTTGCTCTGTTTACAACTTCTTTGTCGTTTTCTGACAATTCATCCATACCCAAAATTGCGATAATATCTTGCAATTCTTTGTATTTTTGCAAAATTTCAAGAACTTTTCTTGTTACGGAATAATGTTCTTCACCGATAACGTGCGGATCTAACGCTCTTGAATTAGATTCCAACGGGTCAACTGCAGGATAAATACCCAAAGATGCGATATTTCTTGACAATACCGTTGACGCATCAAGGTGAGAGAAAGTTGTTGCAGGAGCAGGGTCAGTCAAGTCATCCGCAGGAACATAAATTGCCTGAACAGAAGTGATAGAGCCGTCTTTTGTTGAGGTAATTCTTTCTTGCAACTCACCCATTTCGGTAGCCAAAGTAGGTTGGTAACCAACAGCTGACGGAACACGTCCCAACAACGCCGAAACTTCCGAACCTGCTTGAGTAAATCTGAAAATATTATCAATAAACAAAAGTACGTCTTGTTTTGAATAATCTCTGAAATATTCCGCAGCAGTCAAGGCTGAAAGCCCTACTCTCATTCTTGCTCCCGGCGGCTCGTTCATCTGACCATAGACAAGACCGACTTTATCTAATACGCCGCTTTCTTTAAACTCATTCCAAAGGTCGTTACCTTCACGAGTTCTTTCACCAACACCGCCGAACACTGAAACGCCGTCATGTGCCATTGCGATATTGTGGATTAATTCTTGAATCAAAACGGTTTTACCAACACCGGCACCACCGAACAAACCGATTTTACCGCCTTTTTGGTAAGGTTGAAGCAAGTCGATTGCCTTAATACCTGTTTCCAAAATTTCGATTTCGGTGTTTTGGTCAACCAATTTCGGAGATTCTCTATGAATCGGCAAATATGTATCTGCTTTAATTTCGCCCATATTATCAACCGCATCACCGACAACGTTCAAAATTCTACCCAAAATCGCATTGCCGACAGGAATTTTGATAGGTTCGTTTGTATTAATAACCTTCATTCCACGTCTTAAACCGTCAGTTGAAGACATTGCAACCGTTCTAACTCTGTTAGAACCCAACATCTGCTGAACTTCTGCTACGATTTTTTCGCCATTGTCGTTGTAAATGTTTAGTGCCGTGTAAATATTCGGCAAATCTCCCGATGGAAATTCAACGTCAACAACAGGTCCGATAACCTTTGTAATTATGCCCTCAGCAGCAATTAAAGTTTCCATATCTACCTCTCTTTTTATATAACATTAAAAATTCTTCTAATTAGCTTCGACATTATTATATAACAAGAAAAAAAATTATGCACCCTATTCAATCGGCGAAATTTAACGCTCCTTAATAGAATTTGAAACCAATATCAAATAAACTCAAGCAAAATATTTATTGAAAAACTAATCGGTAACTCGTTTTATCCATTTGAAATAGTCAGGTCTTCTGAAAAGAATACTTGAACAGGACATACCATTATTGGCAATACCGCTGTGTTTGTCGCAATATTTGTTTGTAGTTCCGCTTTCTTCCGCATAATCAGTACCATTTTGCCCCATAGGTAGCAAACCGTTATCGGTAAATTGCAACACAAACAAGTCATGACCTAATCTGTTCGGTGGTTTCGTTCCGTTTACATCAACAAAAACATAAATTCGCTCTTCACCGCTACCTCCCGGTTGCTCTACCATAACCAGCGAACCGTCAGGCATTAAGATTTGACCGTCATCAAAGAAGTTTTTTAACAAAGTTCCATTGCCTCTAAAGGTCAAATAGCTGTTTTTGTTATAATCAAAACACCCCGTAGGCATAGGGTTTTTGGCAAAAGCACAACAATCACCGCAATCCGTCGCATTTGTAAGATAACTCAAAAAAGTTCTGTAAAACGGATTTCCCATTCTGTCATAAAGTTTAGGGTCAATCGCAATATCATCGGCTTCCATACGTTTAACCGCCTGTTGAATAACCGCATAAGTTTTTAAAAATTGTGTACGAAAACGAGTATCGTTAACATTACTTATCAAAGAAGGAATTGTCATTGCGGAAACAAATCCGATAATCCCGATAGTTATTAACATTTCCGCTAATGTAAACGCTTTAAATTTCATAATTCCTCTTTTTCGTACCCTTCCTCTTGGCACAATAGCCTAACCGAATTATATAATTATCTGAAATTCAGGTCAAGAGAATTAAAGAAAAATCAAACAAAAACATGATTTTTGTAAATCTGTAATAAAAATTTTCACAAGACTAGCAAAAAAGTTTTTTCTCATGTATTATAGAATCTATAACACCCAAAAAGAAAAGAAAGAATATGCTAGTGTTATCAGAAAAAGAACTAAGCACAAACGACAGAATCTACAAACCGGATTTCAACACTCGGTCAGGCAGAGAATTACTGGCGTTTTACCTGCAAACAAAATTTAGACAACTATACCTTTACGACAAAAAACAAGAAACCCCCGTGTTGAATTTGGTCAATCCGAACTTTGTGGAAAGATTTGCGAGAAGACTAATCAACAACCCTTCAAAGAAGTTGTTAATCGGGATTACGGGCGAATCCGCCTCGGGGAAATCGACAATTTGTCACGAAATAAAAAGCGTAATCGAAAAATTGTCCATGCCTGTAACGGTTTTGAGTACAGATAATTATTTTAACGATATTTCTGCATTAATTAATAAATACGGTTCCTTTGACAGTCTGCGTGATAACGGTTATGACGTAGATGCTCCGTCAAGTTTCCAACTGGAAACTCTCAGAACGGATTTGGAAAGTTTGTCTGAAGGAAATGACATAAAAGCTCCGATGTATCTGCCAAACGGCACAGGTGTTTCCGTACCGAAAGCAATGGACGTTCACTCACAAAAAATCATCGTTGTTGAAGGAATTGCGACAATGTATGACAACATTCAGGACGTTTTTGACATAAAAATCTATGTAGAAACGGAAAATGAGCTTCGTAAAAACAGATTTATGACAAGAGCGGTAAAAGAACGTAACCAAAGCATGGAAAACGCCCTAAAACATTGGCACTACATTGCAGATGCGGGCGAAAAATACGTTAAACCGTTCAGAAATCAAGCAGATTTGGTAATCAACGGAAATTCTGACCTTGAATACTTTGCAAAAGTTTTGCAATATATTTACGAAATTACAAACAATTTCCAAGTGTAAAGAGGTTGAAGAACAATTAAACAAAAAAGTCACCCTGAAC
>CAVKDD010000136.1:0-4752 GCA_963654845.1 Acutalibacteraceae bacterium
ACTATGAACAAAGAAGAATTAGTACAAGAAATTTCTAAAAAAGCAAACGTAACTCAAAAAGAAGCTGCTGAAGTATTGTCTTCATTGATTGATACTATCCAAAAAACAGTTTCTAGAGGTAAAAAAGTTACTTTGGTAGGTTTTGGTACATTTGAACCTCGTAAGAGAGCTGCCAGAACAGGTAGAAACCCTCAAACTGGTAAAGAATTGAAAATCCCTGCAAAAACAGTTCCGGCTTTCTCTGCAGGTAAAAAATTCAAAACTGTTGTTAACGGCAAATAGTCTTTTAACAATAAGTGAAAGTTTAACAGGCATTTCTCATTTTGAGGAGTGCCTGTTTTAATTTTCTTCACGATATAATTTTTGCAATAAAAAAGAACCCTTATTATAAGAGTTCTTTTTCAATAATTTTTCTTCAAGAATTTCTTAGTTCATGTCGCTATTGCTTGGAACGTAGTATTGGAAACCTTCTGATGAATTATTAGAGAAAATAAGTGTGAAAGGTTGATTTTGTCTTACTACGTTATATCTTGATTTGATGATTGCAGGGAATTCTTTAGATAGCGGGATTTGTTCTTCTTGGTAGTTGATGTAGCTAACAGGAACAAATACATAGCCGCCGCCTGATTTTCCAACAATTCTGCCTGTTACATGGAAACCTTGAAATAACATTGTGTCGTAATCAAGTCTTACGTTACCGTTCATTTGAATATGCAAAACTTGTGGCGGATTGTTCGGTTGGAAATCTTCCAAAGTAGTTACCTGAACGGTTCTTGCCGCTTGAGCTGTTAATGACATTGTTAGTGAAATTACTCCTGCTATAAATAACATTAATAATTTTTTCATCTTTCGTTACTCCTTTTCTGTTGTATATGAATAATTTTGTCCTTTAAATACGTTTGAATCATTGCTTTCTTCTGTTGTTGGTGTGGAAAACTTTAAAAAGAAATGATTGTTTTTTTCGATGTATAAATCATCACCTTTTTTTACCAAAGAGAAGGGCGAAGCTTCATACATTGCACCTGCAGACGATTTTAGTCTGTTGTCGTCTTCGTTTTTGATTGCTCCCGAGACTGCCGCAACTCCCATTGATAAACCTTTTACAAAATAGCTTCCGACACCCAGAGTTACGTTTTTGGCAAGTTCCGCTTTGCTTACGGGTTCTGTGTATTTTGCGGTTATGTGAGAGTTGATTTTCTTTGATTTCCCTTTTTCGTCAAGGTAACTTTTGGGAACAAATGAAAATCCTGCATCTCTTTTTAGCCTTTTAGGGCTTACAACGTCCGTCAAATCGCCTTTTACGATAGTTCCTGCCTTCAGTGTATCTTTTTCTGATATTTGTAATGTGTCTAAAAGCATTACAGATATTGAAGTTGGCGGTTTCTCGGTCGAGAAGGTATCTTGCGATATAACTTCGATTGTTTGAGCATTCGCTTTTGAGAATGTACAGAGTACAATTAATAAAAAACAAAAATATAAAATTTTTTGCCTAAAATTTATACTTTTCATACTATATATAATAGCAAATTTTTTTATAAATTTCAAATATTCAGTAAAATCAATCCTTTTCAAGAATTTTTGCTAAAAATTGACCTGTATAAGAAGCTTTACATTTAGTAATCTCTTGCGGAGTTCCTTGAGCTACAATTTGTCCGCCGTCAATTCCGCCCTCAGGTCCTAAATCAATTATATGGTCGGCAATTTTGATTAAATCAAGGTTGTGTTCAATCATTAAGATAGTATTACCTTGATCGGCAAGTGCGTGCAAAATCTTTGCAAGCTTGTCCAAATCCGCCCAGTGTAGTCCGACAGACGGTTCATCAAGCAAATACAACGTTTTTCCCGTTGAACGTTTGTTGAGTTCTGAGGCTAATTTTATACGCTGAGCTTCTCCGCCCGATAGGGTTGTCGCACTTTGTCCAAGCCTCATATAGTCCAAACCGACATCATTCAGTGTTTGAAGTTTATTTTTTATGGCTGGAATGCTGTCGAAAAATTCCAACGCTTCTTTTACGCTCATATCAAGCACATCGGAAATCGTTTTGCCTTTATATTTAACTTCTAAAGTTTCTCGGTTGTAACGTTTTCCTTTGCAAACCTCGCATTTTACATAAACGTCTGACAAAAAGTTCATTTCGATTTTGACAAGCCCGTCACCTTTGCAGGCTTCGCATCTTCCGCCTTTGACGTTGAAGCTGAAGCGTCCCGGTTTGTAACCTCTTACTTTTGCTTCGTTTGTTTTTGCGAAAAGTTCTCTTATCGGAGTGAAGACATCCGTGTATGTCGCAGGATTTGAACGTGGAGTTCTGCCGATAGGTGATTGGTCGATATCAATTACCTTGTCAATGTTTTCAAACCCTAAAATCTCGTCAACACCTTGAGGTTTAGGTTTGTTTTTTCTAAGTTTATGTGCGGCGTATTCAAAGATTAAATCCTGCATAAGCGTGGATTTTCCCGAGCCTGAAACACCTGTAAGTATTACGATTTTGCCTAACGGAATATCAACATCAATATTTTTCAAATTGTTGAGATGAGCATTTTTGATTTGCAGGAAGTTTCCGTTTCCTTCTCGTACTTTTTCAGGGATTGGAATGAATTTTTCACCGCTTAAATACTTGCCAGTGATTGATTTTGGAGCATCAATAATATCTTGAACAGAGCCTTGAACAATGATTTCACCGCCGTTTTCGCCTGCTTTTGGTCCTATATCGACCAAATAATCGGCACTTCTAATCGTGTCTTCATCGTGTTCGACAACAATTAAAGTATTTCCGAGATTTCTCAACTTGAATAAGGTTTTTATTAACATATTGTTGTCACGTTGATGCAAACCGATTGACGGCTCATCAAGGACATACAAAACTCCGCTCAAGCCGCTACCGATTTGAGAAGCCAATCTGATACGCTGAGATTCCCCGCCAGAGAGAGTTCCTGCCATTCTTGCAAGGTTCAGGTAGTGTAATCCGACATCACACAGAAATTTTAATCTTGCTCGAATTTCATCAAGTATTTGCTTAGCGATTTTTATTTGATATTCCGTCAAATCCAAGTACAAATCCGTGATAAATTGCAGTTCGTCACTGATTGACATTGTGGTAAATTCATAAATATTTTTGTCACGAATTTTAACCGCAAGCGGGAAGGGTTTTAGTCTTGCTCCGCCACATTTCGGGCAAGGTTGAGCCTTCATAAATTTTTCGATTTCTTCTCGCCAGTAATCGCCTGAGGCGTCATTGTAACGCTTTTCCAAAAACGGAATAACTCCGACAAAATGCTGAATATTTGAGGTATAGCGATGAGTTCCGAATTGTTGAACTCGTATTTTTATCGGGTCAGGAGAACCGTAAAGTATAATTTGTTGTTCTTCTTTGGTTAATTCGCCAAACGGCTTGTCCATGTCGATTTTGTAGGCATCGCAAACCGATAATAACAAATCGTGATAATAAGTTGTGGCACTGCGGGTTGCCCAAGCGTAAATCGCACCTTGATTGAGCGACAGACTCTTGTCGGGAACTACCAAATCAGGGTCAACGATAAAGTCAGCCCCAAGTCCGGCACATCTGTCACAGGCCCCGTATGGTGCGTTAAATGAGAAAATTCTCGGAGTTAATTCTTCAAAACTCAAGTTACAATCAGGACAGGCAAGTTTTTCGCTGAAAATTATTTCCTCACGGTTCGGAATATCGACAACAACTATTCCGTTAGCCTTTTTTAGTGCAAGTTGAACACTATCGGCAATTCTTGACCTTGCGGCTTCTTTTACCACAATTCTATCTACAACGATGCTGATATCGTGTTTTTTAGTTTTTGCAAGTTCTATTTCATCTTCATCAAGGCTGTACATTTCGTTATCTACTTTTACCCTGACAAAGCCTTCTTGTCGTAATTCTTCAAAAGTTGATGAGTATTCGCCTTTTTTCCCTCGAACAATCGGGGCTAAAATTTGAAGTTTAGTACCTTCCCCGAGTGCCATAATTTTATTTACTATTTCATCAAGTGTTTGCGGTTTAATCTTTTTGCCGCACACAGGGCAATACGGCGTACCGATTCTTGCATATAGAAGTCTTAAATAGTCGTAAATTTCGGTAATCGTTCCGACTGTTGAACGTGGGTTGTTGCTTTTTGATTTTTGGTCAATAGAAATTGCAGGAGATAAGCCGTCAATGTATTCGACATTTGGCTTGTCCAGTTGTCCCAAAAATTGTCTTGCGTAGGTGGAAAGGCTTTCTATATAACGTCTTTGACCTTCTGCAAAAATCGTATCAAAAGCAAGCGAACTTTTCCCTGAACCCGAAACGCCCGTAAATACAACGAGTTCATTTTTCGGAATTTCTAAGGAAATATTTTTGAGGTTATGTTCCTTTGCTCCCACTATTTTTATAACTTCACTCATAACTCAATTATGATACGATAGCATTTATTTTTCAAATATTTTCAATTTAACTTTACATATTTCGGAAAAAATAGTATAATATATATGCTGTTCGGTTATTGAATAATCAGATATTTCCTTGTTAAAAGGAGATATTTATTATGAGTAAAAAATCAAAATACCCGTCATATTCGTCAGGTTCTGTTACCGTGAACGGAAAAGAGGTGGCATCTACCAGAAAATCAGGTAACAAGATTGACTCTTCTTATAATATGACAGATGCTGAAAAGTCTATTTATGACGGTATTCAGAGTAATTTGGCTTCTTCGTTGGAAAATTTATATTCTATTTCCGATGAAAAACAAGAGCAATGGAATAAC
>CAVKDD010000137.1:0-4729 GCA_963654845.1 Acutalibacteraceae bacterium
GTATATAGTTACCTAAAATATTTTAGCAATTTATTATAAAGGATTTTAAATAATGACAAAATTATCTGAAAAACTATTAAAAATTGGTAATAGAGCAATAAAAAAAGCTCAAGAAAACAACCGCAAAAACGGACTTCCTAATGTTTATTGTATTAATGGAACAATTATATTTGAATTGCCAAATGGAGAAATTACCACTCAATATAACTTTTCTTAAAAACTTACATAAAATTTTTACTCTATTCCATTACCACAACACCGTTTGGAATTGTAGTTATGGAATTGTTTACCCAATAACCGTTTTCTTGTGCAAAGTCTTCGGTCAACGAAAAATATGTAGAGCCTGAGCCCGTCATCACCGAGTTTGGATATTTTTCTTTTATAAACTTTAACTCCTCGTAATCGTCAAGAATTGCCCATTCCAAATCGTTTACAAACTCATCTCTTGTTTCAAGGTCTTTTCCTGCTTGGATTTTCCGTGAAAATTTTGTATAAGCCTCTTTAGCGGAAATCCCCAAATCAAGCGGTTTTATCAAGCGAACTTTATATTCCTTATACTCGGCAGGAACAATAATTTCACCTCTACCGCTCGTTTTCAGACATCCGCCCTTTAAGCAAACATTCAAATCAGACCCCAATTTTGCACACAAATTATGCAACTTATCTTCTGTCAACGGTTCTTCAAATATTTTATTCAACCCGTACAAAGTTCCCGCCGCATCCGTGCTGCCGCCTGCCAAACCTGCCGCTATCGGTATATTTTTCTCAATAAAAATCTTTATCCGACATGCCTGCAAATTCGTACTGTCCAAAAACAATTTTGCCGCCTTATAAACCAAATTGCTTTCATCATAAGGAATTTGTGTAGAATTTCCCGCCAACAAAATCTCAAAATTATCTGATTTTTCAACACTTATGGTCAAATAATCATACAAACTAATCGTTTGCATTACGCTATCAATATTATGAAAGCCGTCAGGGCGTTTATCCACGACCTTCAAGCCCAAATTAATTTTAGCGGGGCATTTAACCTTCAACGTTTTCATTAATTTTGCCTCTTGTATTCTAAAAGAGCTTCAGACAATTCGCCAAATTTTTCGATAGACAACTTTTCGCCACGAATATTCTCATCAAGTCCGAGTTTTGACATTGCAAAACTTATTGCCTCTCTTGTAAATCCACCACTAAGCAAACAATTTTTCAAATTTTTACGGCGTTGAGCAAATCCTGCTTTGATAACTTTTCTGAAATGTGAATAATCCGACAATTCAAGACGTGGAGTTTTTCGCACCTCGAGTTTTACAACAGCAGAATTAACTTTCGGAGCAGGGAAAAACGATTTTCTACCCACAAGTCGCATAATTTCAACATTTGCCCAAAAGTTTGACAAAATCGTCAACAAACCGTACTGTTTTGCAGGTGAATTCTCGTCAGCCGTCATTCGATATGCAACTTCCGCTTGCACCATTAGCAAAATATCTTTTATCTTTGCTCTGTTTTTATTTGTCAGGTCATCAATTTCACCAAGCAAATGTGCAATAATCGGACTTGTGATGTAATACGGAATATTTGCCACGATTTTAATCTCACCGTCCGCCAATTCAGACAAATCGGTTTTCAAAATGTCATTGTGAATAATCTCCAAATTCGGAGCATCAAGTTTCTTCAACTCTTTTATCGCATCTTCATCAAGTTCGATTACAATAACTTTTTTTGCGTATTTTACTAACTGTTCTGTTACAAACCCAATCCCCGGACCGATTTCCACAACCGTGTCATCAGGTGAAATATTCGCATATTCAATAATATCTTGGATAACTTCGCCGTCAACTAAGAAGTTTTGTCCAAGTCTTTTTTTTGTTCTAAAAATTCTTGCTCGTTCAAAATAATTCATCTTACTAAATATAATAACACACATGGGTAAATGTTTACAAAATTTTATTTGATATTTTAAATAATGTTATAATAAAGTAAAGGGGTAAACATGTTAGAAACAGAACAACGAGTAGAAAAAAGCGATATTTTAAAAATTTACACAAACGGTTGCAAAAGTCCAAAAGACTTCAAAGTCGGGCTGGAATACGAAAGACTGCCGATTAGCACGGGTTCCTTGTGTTCTGTTGACTATTGGGAAGAATTTGGAATAAAAAATCTGCTTGAAAGATTTGCACAAGAAGAAACTTGGGATTTCATTTATGATGAAAAAAATATTATCGGATTAAAGAACAGACACGACACAATAACTCTTGAACCCGGAAGTCAAGTTGAAATCAGTGCCGAACCTCAAGAAACAATTTTCAAACTCAAAGCAAAAATTGAATCAATAAATGACGGATTAAAACCGCTTTTAAAAAGAATGGGCATAAGACTTTTGGAATACGGAGTTTCGCCATATTCAACCTACAAAAGCATTCATTTAATCCCGAAAATCAGATATAAAATTATGGCACGCTACCTTTGGGGAATTTTATCGGACGTAATGATGAGAGAAACGGCAGGGGTGCAATGTTGCATTGATTTTTCATCGGAAGAAGATGCGATGAGAAAATTCAAACTTGCGAACAAATTAACACCGTTTATGACCGCAATGTTTGCAAACTCACCAATACGAGGGGGTGTTGATACAGGCTACAAGTCTTTCCGTGCGTTAAGTTGGCTAAACACGGATAATGACCGTTGCGGATTTGCGGGCAAAATCAGCGAAGAATTTTCTTTTGATGACTACATTGATTATGTTTTCAAAACTCCAATGATATTCTTGCATAAGGACAAAGACTATATTTCAACAGACGGAGAAATCAATTTTCTTGAATATATGGAGAACGGTTGCAAAAACCATTTGGCAACAATAGAAGACTACGAACTTCAAGCAAACCTTTGTTTCCCTGAAGTAAGAATGAGAAATTTCATAGAAATAAGAAATCACGACTGTGTCGGCGGGGATTTGAAATACTCAATTCCTGCGATATACAAGGGCATAATGTATAGCGAACAGGCGATGAGAGATTGCGAAGAGTTGTTCAAACACTTGCAATACAAGGATTTTTCGGAAATCAGATACAATGTACCGAAAACCACACTTAATACAAGGATTAAAAAAGCAAGAGTTTTTGACTATGCGATAGAGATTTTGAAAATCGCAGAAAGAGGTTTGAGAAGCTTCGACACGGGCGAAGAATACTTTTTAGAACCGATTAAAGAATACACTTTCAATAAGAAAACACCTGCGGATATAATTGTTCAGAATTGGAACGGGTGTTGGAACAAAGATTTGAGGAAATTGGTAAATTACCTCTCAAGCCCCGAATAAGGACTATTTTTGAGTTTTGGCTCTTTTTCTCAAAAGATGAGCGTAGGCTTTTGCTGTGTGAACGCTCATACCGAATTTGTCTGCAATCTCAACGAGTGAAACGCCTGAATTTAACAACTTTAAAATTTCTTCTTCTCTGTTATCCATTATAAAACCTCACAAAATCAAAAACAGAGAGAAGGGGATTCGAACCCCTGGTGAAGTTACCCTCACACAACCTTTCCAAGATTGCACCTTAAGCCACTCGGACATCTCTCTAAATCGTATCTTTTAATATATTACTAAAAGATAGACGTAAAGTAAATATTTTATTAAAAAGTTTACAAAAAATGGGGAAAATTTGCCCCGTACTCGGTCGATGTGTAAAAAAGCAAGGTCAGATAATGCCGCAAAATCACGATTTTTAATTAAGTTATTGACGATTTGAGTAAGAATGTGTCATAATGGGGTATAAATACATTCAAATAAACATCCAAAGGACAAATGGCTTCGTAGCTCAGCAGGATAGAGCAGTGGTTTCCTAAACCAAAGATCGTGCGTTCGAATCGCATCGGGGCCATTTTATTTTTTTAGTTTAAGGAAGTTGGGAGTAATACTTTGTTTTATTTTGATTATAGAAGAGATGTTGAATTCTACGCACTCGCATTAATCGTGCCTTCACTTCGCTTTCGGCACATAAGCTCGTGCTGTTCAGCATGACTAATCGATGGACTTACCAAAGCTCACGTCATTCTGAAAACTTAGAAAATTTTTGCGAAGTAATGAGCAAATAAATTTTCTTGTTATTCAGAATCTGTTTCAAACATCTCATAATAGGTTCGTTGGTTCGCTTTGCAACAATCTGTTTATAATTCGTACAGACCCCACATGTAAACAGATTCCGGCTCGGCGGCCGGAATGACATTTTGGAGAGCCTACCAAATTTTTGTATTCTTTTTCTGGATTGCCACGAAAATCTTTCGATTGTCTTGGTTTTTGGCAGGTCGGACGGCTCAACGCAGTCCTCACAAGGACGTGTTTGCTACGCAGCACACTAGCCAAAATCCGCTTCTCGCAATGACGTGAAATTCGCTAAACACCCACCGATACCGTCATTACGAGGAGCGAAGCGACGAAGTAATCCAGTCAAAACGTAAGCTTTTGTCATCCTGAAAAAGCTTCCTAAAAAGGTCACCCTGAACTGGTTTCAGGGTCTCTTCATGGCAATGTTTAACAAGAATTTAGGGGGGTAATTCTTTGTTTTATTTTGATTATGAAAGAGATTCTGAATCACCGAGTAGGAACAGAAAATTACGTTTCGATTTCATCTCAACTTATTTTCTAGTCAGTTCAGCATGATTTATCGAAGAACCTACCAAAGCTCACGTCATTCTGAAAAGATTAAAAATCGAGCAATTTTTAATTGCGTAGATTTTATCT
>CAVKDD010000138.1:0-4688 GCA_963654845.1 Acutalibacteraceae bacterium
ATATTATATAAAAAAGCAAGGTAATTAATATAATTTTGTGTATAATATAATTTATCTAAAGAGGAGTAAATTATGGCAGATAACAGAATATATTTTGTCGATGTAACAAACCGTGACGGGGTACAAACTTCAAGATTAGGGTTGGCAAAGTTGCAAAAAACCATTATCAATCTAATGTTGAACGATATGGGCATAACTCAATCAGAATTTGGCTTTCCGACAACAAAACACGAACTTAACTACTTGAACGGCAATTTAGAACTTGTTAAACGTGGAGTTATCACAAAGACTAAGCTTTCAGGTTGGATGAGAGGTATTGCGTCTGATGTTGAGACCTCGTTTAAAAATGTTCCCGAATTGAAATATGTCAATCTTTCACAATCTACTTCCGAACAGATGATTAATGGCAAATATTTGGGCAAAAAAACGCCTGACGATATTGTCAAAATGACGAAAGAGGCTGTCGAATGTGCGATAGATAAGGGTGCAAAAATTGTCGGAGTGAATGCCGAAGATGCTTCACGAAGTGATATTGATTTTCTTATTCGCTATGCAAAAGAGGCTAAAAAGTCGGGTGCATACCGTTTTCGCTATTGCGATACATTAGGCTATGAAGACCCGCAAACCACTTACGATAGGATTTATAAAATAGCAAAAGAAACCGAAATGCCGATAGAAATGCACTTTCACAACGATTTGGGAATGGCTGCGGCTTGTTCCGTAATGGGGGCAAGAGCGGCGATTGATGCGGGTGTTGATGCTTATATAAACACTGCAATTAACGGTATGGGCGAAAGAGCGGGTAATGCGGATTTGGTATCATGTCTGTTGGCTTGCTTAAAATCTGCGGGCTTTAAGGGCAAATACAAAATTGACGAAAATATCCGCCTGGACAAAGCGTGGGAACTTGCAAAATACACGGCTTATGCGTTCGGTGTTGATATTCCGATAAATCAGCCTGCCGTAGGGGATAATGCTTTTGCTCACGAATCGGGCATTCACGCAGACGGAGCGTTGAAAGACAGAAGAAATTACGAACTGTACGACTTTGAAGAACTCGGACGTGGTGAACCTGAAATTATTGAAACCGGTCGAATGATTACGACAGGTGAATACGGTGGTATTAAAGGGTTCAGAAACGTTTATAACAATTTGGAACTTGAATTTAAAGACGAACACGAAGCAAGAAATATTTTGGAATTGGTACGTTATGCAAACGTTCACACCCAAAAGCCGTTGACGACAAGTGAATTGAAGTTCATTTATTATTATCCTGATATTGCGGCTCAAATTATGACCGTCTCGCCTTATTATGAACCGATTGGGGCAATAAAGGATAGGGTTGAGGCTCAAAAACAACATCCGATACAAAATGTTATCTGATTGATTTTTGATAATTTTGGTGTCAAAATTAATTTATGATTTACGACAAAGAAGAACGAAAAACCCAAACTTGGTTGTGTTCGGCACATTTTATAAATGACATTTACACAGGGTTTTTGAACCCGATTATGCCGTTTATTGCAGAACAAATCAGGATTTCCATGCCTGTAGCAACAATTATTTTGAGTTGCTCGCATATCTTTTCGTCCTTGTTGCAACCGTATTTCGGATTTTTTGCGGATAAAATGAGAAAACGAGCCCTGATATTTTGGGGCTTGTTGTTCACTTCTATTTTTATTTCGCTTGTTCCTGTTTCTCAAAAAATCGGCGTTATGGTATTTTTCATAATTTTGGGAAGTTTGGGTTCAAGTCTTTTCCACCCGCAATCTTTGGGGTTTGTGGTTAAGTTTTCCAAAGGGGATTCCGTAAAAAATATGGGAATATTTATTGCAATGGGAACTCTTGGTTTTGCAATGGGTCCGTTGTTGTCTTCGTCCATTGCTCAATATTTCGGGCTAAATAAAATGCCTGTCTTATCAATTCTTGGTATTGTTTGTGCGTTGTGTATGTTTTGGTGCGTACCAAAGTTTTCAAAATCGGAAGCTCCCGTTCAGGATATGAAATTTGTCAAAGCCTTATCAGACATTTTGTCAAACAGAAAACTGAATATTTTGAACGTAATTGCAATGCTTAAATCTTTGATAACCACCTCTTGTTCGATTTTGTTGCCGTTTTTGTGGAAATCAATGGGTTATACAAAATTCCAAATAGGATTGGCATTGTTCTTTTTCTTGTTCTTAGGCGGATTTGGGTCACTGTTAAGCCCGAAATTTGAAAAAATAATCGGTACGGCAAACGTATTTTATATCTCAATGATTATAACCTGCCCGCTGATGTTTTTATTCATGTTGACATATAAAACTTGTCCTGTTGCTTCGTTTGTAATCTTTGCGATTATGGGCTTTGTGACAATGTTTGCAACCCCAATCACAATGAGTATGGCTCAAAAAGTTTTGCCGCAATATAAAAGTATTATCGGCGGATTTATAAACGGATTTTCTTGGGGAATTGTTGCTATCGCAATGACAATAATCGGTTTTGTTGCTCAATCAACAAGCATAATGTCAGTTTTGGTCATTATTTCAATTATTCCTGCAGTATTTTCTGTTTTTGTTAAATACCTTTTCCAAGAAGAAAATGCCTAAGATTTTATATAATTTTTATCAGGGAGTATTCTTCTGAGGACAAATTATATAGTTTTGAAATCCTCAAATCAAGTTCTGCAAAAAGCTCATGAGCGGTTGATTTATCAGATGTTTCAAGGATTTTATTAACCGCATTGATAATTTGTTGTTGCGTTTTTCCCTCGCATTTTGGGAGTGGAAGGCTCTCAAGATGTGAGCGAAGAACTTTTATTGAATTAAATTTCTTTTGAAAAATAAACTGTGCCACGCTTGAATTTAGTACCGCCATTATGTATTTTATCTCCAAATCCTTAAAGGTCGGAATTAAGATATTACAACTGTTTAAGGAAAGCCTTTGTTGGTTGTCGTAAGCAAAAATTAACTTGTTGCTGATAAATTTGTAAAATAATTTTTCAGGGGTTCTGTAATATTCAACAGGGGCAACTTGTTGGTAATTTTGAGGTGCAAATTTTATAAAATTTGTTGCCGTACGGATTTTGAACTTTGAAATATCAGAGCCTTTTATTATCGGTTCAAAATTTTCTCTTTTGACTTTTGAAAGAAGATTTTTGTTATCACCCGTTACGATTCCGAGTGCAAAAATGCCGTTATTTTTCAGATATACACAGGTTTGAAGGTTCATTATTTTGTCAAAAATAAGATATTCTCGGTCGTTCAAATCTAAATTAAAACCCTCTTCCGTAATCTTTCGTTTTATTTTGATTGTAAAATCTCTTTTGGAAGTTTTGACCCTCATTTCGTATGTCGGAAAAGTTTGTTTTTCTTTTTTTAATTGCAAAATTATGCTCGGGCATTGCACTTTGTCAAACATATTGCCCAAGTATTCCAAATATTCAAATGTTGCGTTTTTCAAAATAAAATCTCTTATCGGTCGGTGATTTTTCACGTTCAAAATTGCTTCAGGCAAAACAAAAGACAAAACACCGTTGTCTTCAAGAGAAGACAAGGATTTTTCTACAAACACGTCATAAGATTCTGCATTTTTACCGTTTGTGCAAGTGTAGGTTTTGTTGAGTTTTTTTATTTCTTCTTTAGAAAATTTGTAGCCCCAAGGCGGATTCCCGAGTATATATTTGTAAAAATTTGTATTTTTAGCCTTCAAAAAATCGGAAACGGTGAAATTTTTACGCAACAAATCAACATCTTTTGTGTGAAATTTCAATGCCATATTTATTCTTGTCAAATGAATGCTTGTCGGGTCAATGTCATTGCCGTGTATGTTTTCAAGTTTCACATCAGCGGGCAACTGCAACAAAAAATTTCCTGTCCCGCAGCACGGGTCTAAAATTGTACCGCAAGAAAATTTAATATTATTTATAATTTTTTTAGCAATTTTAGTTGGGGTGAAATACGCTCCACGAGCCTTTCTTGCTGCTAAATCAGACAGTGAAAGATATAACAAACCCAAAACATCTTCGTTTGGTTCATATACAAATTTATGACAAAACAATTCGGGATTATTCTTGATAAACAACTCCGCCTTATTTTTATCTGTTATCAAATCGTCAAGGAGTTTATTAAAACAAGTATTTTCGTGGTTTGGGGCAGCTTGTAAGTAGGTTTGCAAATTGTTTATATTATTTTCGGCAAAATCAAAAGACATCTGAATTGCACAATCCGCAAGAAGATATTTAATTTCACTTTCCGATAAAATAAGATTTTTTTCAGTGATAAAGTCTAGCAAATTTTGTACGGTGGTTAAGTTTTCAGACTTTTCCGAGAGGTAATCTTTGTAAAAAAAAGCCCCTTTGATAAAGGTTTTGTTTCTTCTTGATTTCAGCATTTCAGAAGATTGAGATTTGATTTTTTTCAACATTTTATTGATATATTGTTTTGAAAAGCATGGCTCATTATCAATAATAATGTCAGGGGTAATTTTTTTTAATTTTTCCCAATTTTTTATTGTGGCTTTTGAAACCGAAAAAACATCACATAAATCAGTCATGTGATAAAAAGAGTTAACATTTTGTCGGGTTAAAGCTTTTTTCTTCATCAAACTTTTACGCTATTGTTGAAAACGGTTTAGCCGTGTGATTTTCTTTATTTTTAGAAAATAATGAAGATACGGTATCTAATAACTTTGTTGCAAAATTCTTATGC
>CAVKDD010000139.1:0-4672 GCA_963654845.1 Acutalibacteraceae bacterium
TCATTAGCGTTGGACAAACGAGTGTTTAGCATTCTTAAATCGTCTTCCAAACCTTTAGTTTTTTCTTTTAATTCTTTCAAATCTTTATCATTTAATAATTCGTCAATTTCAGCCAATTTGTCTTGTAATTGTTGAATTTTATCCGATAAATCAACTCTTTTTGCTTCAATTTTGTCTAATTCGTTGTTTAGAATTTCTATTTTCGGCTCGTTTTCAGTGATGAAGGCTTGTTTTGTTTCCAAAATATTTTGGCTGTTTTCAAACTGTCGGGTCATGTTATTTAACTCGATATTTGCCTTCGTATATTCTGAAGAGGCAGAAGAATGTGCAATTCTGATTTGGTCAAGTTTTGTTTCAAGTTCTTTTTTCTCACGTTCGGCGTTTGCACGTTTTTCTTGAAGTTTGTTTAATTTTTCTTTTGCCGCTTCAATTTCTTTGTCGTCATTTTGATTAAATCCAAAACCTGATTTTTTGACGTAACCACCCGTGATTGCTGCTGATTTTTCGTAAAGTTTGCCGTCTAAAGTTACCATACGGTATTTACCGATTAGGCTTTCTGCAACTTCCGCATCTTCAACAATCAAAGTGTCTGCAACCGCATAGAAAAACGCATCTAAATAAATGTCGTCAAAATCTACCAAATTTATTGCAAAATCAATTACGCCGCTGTTTTTCGGAAGTTGTAATCTTGTAGGTGCTTTTTTCAATTTGTTTAACGGCAAGAAGGTTGCACGACCTGCTCTTGAGGATTTTAAAAGTTCCATTGCAACATTTGCCGTGTGAGTATCGTCAACGACAATATTTGCCAAACGTCCGCCAAAGGCGATATCAAGTGCGGTTGAATACTCCTCGTCCACCGTCCCCAACTGCATCAATGGTGCGTGAACCCCGACAAGTTTTGCATTCATAACCGTATTAATCGGAATTGTAGCCACAGAACCCGCATTTGCACGTTTCATTGCTTCCATATCAGTTAATTTTCTGAAAGCAACTCTTTCATCGTGTTCATAATCTTCAATGGCGGTTTTTGTATCATCAAGACGTTGCATTGTCTTTGTTTGCAAGTCTTTGAGTTCTTCCATTTCTTTTTTCAGGTCATTTACCTGAAGTTGTTTTAACGATTTGTCATCATCAAAAGTCGCTTTTGCTTGTTGTGCGTTTTCGATAAATTCTTTAGCGTTTGCGATTTCTTCTTTCAAGGATTTTAATTCGTGTTCCTTTGGTAAAGATTGTTTTAAAAGTTCATTATCTTTGTCTTTGAAACTGTCTAAATCACGAGAAGCGTTGTTTCTTTCCTGCAAATATTTATCAGCACTGCTGCTAAGTCCTGAAATTTCTTGAATTTTTTTGTTTAATTCTTCTTTCTTTTCCTTAATTTGACCTTCAATAATGGTTATTTTGTCGTTGGAAAGTTTAATATTGAGTTTTTCGTTTTCAATATTTTTCTGATAAGTCTTAATCCCGTTGTTTGCGTTTTCAATAGACTGTAAGCCTTGTTGAATTTGCTTTTCTGAATAATCTATCGCATTCTTTTTGATTTGAATGCGGGCAGACAAGTCGCTTTGAGCATCTTTCAGTTTGTTTCGTTCGTCTTCGCCCTGAGCCTTCAAAACTTCTTCAAGTTCTTTGTATTTTTCTGTTACAAGTTTAATTTTTTCTTCTAAATCTTTTTTCTTAAATTCTTCTTCTTTAAGTTGCTTGTTTGCTTGCAAGATATTATTATGTGCAATTTCAAGATTTCGTTTTAAATCAAAGAATTTAACCTTGCTGACTTGGGCTTCAAGTCCGTTTTTCTCATCTTGCAAGGCTTTATATTTAAGGGCAACTTCTCTTTCTTCTTTTAATTGTTCAAGAGTCTTTTCAACTTCACTCAAAATAAGTGCCGCAGATTGAACCCTTTGTTCTACGGTTTTTAATTCGTTTGTAGCCTGATCTATTCGTCTGTCAAAGTCAGCTACCCCTGCGATTTCGTCAATAATTCCACGGCGAACCTTTGGCGAACTCATTACGATACTTGAAACGTCACCCTGCATCATTACGTTGTAACTGTTCGGGGTTACGTTGTATTTTTCAAGTATTGAGCGAATATTTGTCAAGGTATCTGTTTTATCGTTTAGGTAATATGTACTAGCAAAGCCTTGTTTGGTCTTTCTGATACTTCTTGCGACAGATAATTCATTATCCCCGTCAACTCCGCCAAAGGTTACCTTTACGGTTGCTTCGTTTCTGTTATTAAAAGTCGTAATGAAATCGGATAAATTTTCAATACGCAAAGCACTACCCGTTCTCAAGCCGAGAGCAAACATAATACTGTCAATGATGTTACTTTTTCCCGAACCGTTTGGACCTGAAACGGTCGTAAAACCTTCCAATAACGGTATTGCGGCTTTATTAGCAAAAGACTTAAAATTATCTATTTCTAATTGTTTTATGTACATAAATTTCCCTAAGTATAATGTATTCTTTCATTATCGCAGATAGGGTTATGTCATGTCAAAAGTATTTAGCAAATTTTACATTTCAAAATTAATTGTGGTCGGAATTTTGAAATTCTTTTGCAAAACTCGGGTTTACGGCAAGCCATTTGAATGCTTGAGTTTCAATTTCAGGAATATCAATTACAAAGGTTCCACCGTAACGACCTCTTGAAAATACAAGGTAACCTTCTTTTGCAAGGTGCTGAAATGCCGTTCTGATTGTATTCGGGCTTAAATCTAAATCTTTTGCCAATGTTAAAATTGACGGTAACTTTTCGCCAATTTCGTAATTCTCAGCAATCAAACGTTTTAAGTAGTCTTGAGTTTTTTCATAGTGATAAAATGCCGCATCTTTTGCAGGTGCAAAAATTTTATCTTCAAATTTCAAAGTTTTTGTAAGTTCACCAGGAATTTTTATGACGGTTGTTCCGTAAGTTCCTCGTCTTGCTAAAAGATAGCCTTTTTTGATAAGTATTTGCAAGGCATCATGAGTTGTTTTTAAACTTACTTTTAGTCTGTTTGAAAGTTCTTGATGAGGCGGTAATTTTTCGCCGATTTTCATTTCTTTTGCGATAAGTTTTTCCAAATCTTTTGCCGTTCTTTCTACAAGGGTTTCGGAATGTTGTTTTGCATTGTTTTCATCAGGAGCAAAGTCAAGAGTTAAAACCACCCAGCCGTTATCACGAGCATTTTTAAATCTTCTTTTAATTATATTTTCTGCAACAAGAGCATCAATGGCAAGTCTTGTCGTATTGTTTGAAAATCCGATAATTGTTGCGATTGTTCTTGAGGACGGCAAAAACGAACCGACTTTAAAGCCGTCATTTAAGATATAATTTTTTATCGCATTGATTGCCAAATCTCTTTTTGAGGTTAATTTTTTGATAGAAACGGGTTTTGTATAATCTTTAATCATTGTTCCTATACATTGTTTGGATTCTACAAATCCTAAATCTTCCAAATGTCTGATTGCGTGTTGAATTGTTCCGACACTAACTCCGAGAGTGTAGGCAAATTCTGCTTTTGTCGGTAACACGTTTGAAAATTTAACTTTACCTGTTTTTAATGAATGTTTAATCCAACCTGCAAGCCAATTTGCTATGATGATTGATTTTGATTCGTCACTGTTTTTTAAATCAGGGATTGAATTTTTAAATTCGTTTATGCTGATTTTTACTAATTCTGATTTTTTAGGTAATGTAAAATTTTCTTTTTCGTTCATTTTTCACCTTTTTTGTTTTAATGATACACTATGTATAAAAAAACATCAAGAGAAATTTTGCTATTATATTACGGAATTTTAATTGACTAATCTTAATTTTGGATTGATACTGTACTTATGGTATTGCAAAGATTTATAGCACTTGTGGATTGTGATTCGTTTTTTGTTTCGTGTGAGCAAAAGCGAAATCCGAAGCTGAAAAATTCTGCGGTGTGCGTAATTTCAAGTACCGAAGGTTGTGTGGTTTCCCGTTCAAAAGAGGCTAAAAAGTACGGAGTTAAAATGGGTGAGCCTTATTTTATGGCTAAAAAAGACCACCCGAACTGTGCTTATATTTCAGCAGACCATGATTATTATTCACAAGTGTCACATCAGGTCATGACGGTTTTGAAAAATTTTAGTCCTTATGTGCAAATTTATTCGATAGATGAGGCATTTGTTGATTTTACGGGGTTAACGAAGTTATACAAACGAAATTATCGTGATTTGGCAATTTATTTGAGAGAAAAAATTTTGCAGGAGGTTGATATTCCCGTGTCAATCGGTGTAAGTTCGACAAAAACTCTCTCAAAATTGGCTTCCGACAAAGCAAAATCCATGCCTGACGGTGTGTTTTTGGTCGGTAAATGTCGAATACCTAAACTTTTGAAAGATACCAAAATTGAGGAAATTTGGGGTATAGGAAGGCGTTTGACCGTTAATCTCAAACGCTACGGAATTTTAACGGCAGAAGAGTTGGTTAATCATCCTGATAGTTGGTTGGATTCAAAAATCGGTATTCACGGAATAGAAATGCGGCATGAGTTGCTCGGTGAAATGGTTTCAACCGTTACAAATAAGGAACGAATCCCGAAATCCATTCAAAATACGAGAGCTTTCGGTATTTTTACTTCCGATTTGAATTTTATCAAAAATGAATTAAACAAACATATCCACACCTCTTGTCGAAAACTTCGCTCTTACAACACAAAAT
>CAVKDD010000140.1:0-4667 GCA_963654845.1 Acutalibacteraceae bacterium
GACCCGTTGGATAGCCTACCAAAGGGTTCGTCATTCTGAAAAGATTAAAAACAGTATGTAACAAAAACTTAACATTTAGAACAAAATATTAAAGTTCTCACAAAATTGTACCGATATATAAAATGTAAGTTAAATAAGACAAATCAAAACAGATTATAATTTTCCTCCTTTTTCCCCTACTACTAACTACCTACAATGGAACCCGCAAGGTTCCTTTTTTATTAACAAAAAACCGCACGATTATCTCGTACGGTTTTATTTTTCTTTCGGGATTGACTAAAACTTAGAATGCACCTGCACCCGGTCCTGCGAACGCTGATGATACCAATGCTAAAAACATTACGCCATAGAACATAAATGCCAAAATTCCAAGAATTACTGCAGCAACATAAACCCAGCCAAGCCAGTTAATGTATTCGAACAAGTCGCCACCGTCAGCAGCCTTGTATTTGTTGAAGGCTAATGTGAAACCGTCAACCAATGCCCAAATTGCACTGATAGGTGCTGTAAAAACTGCAAGAGTTAACACTACCATTACCCAAGCAGAATTGGATTTGCCTGTGTAAAATCTGTGAGCACCAAATGTTCCCAAAAACCAGCACAATACCATTGCGGCAACCCAGTTTTTTCCTTTTAATTGTTCTAATTCCATTGTTTATTCTCCTTTCTTTAAGTAATACTTATTAATGTGGTAAAAATACCGACCATAAACTCGAAATTGTACCAACAACCGCTAACAAGGCACTAACGCCAAGTAAAATTAAAACGATCAACCCGCAACCCGGATTATGATTTTCCAAATCATTACCTTCAGCATCCTGAAATTTATTCAATGCGATTGAAACCAAATCAATCAAAGCCCAAATAGCACTTATCAGACTTCCGATACCTGTCAGGGTCAAGACTAACTGAGCAACACCAATCCATACATACCCTGTATAAAAACGGTGAATACCCAAAGGTCCTAAAAGCAATGCCAAAACCAACGTTGCAACATAAGAATGTTTGCCTTCTTTTTGCGGATCAGGTTGTTGACCAAATTCCTGTTCGTAAGACATAAATTATTTTCTCCTTTCAATAATAAAAAATAACCCATAGTTATTTTAGTTCTAACTATGGGTTTTGAAATCATCTATATAATGTAATAACTTATTTGCCTGTTGAGCCGAAACCGCCTTCACCACGCTGAGTTTCGGTCAATTCGGTAACCACTTCGATTTTTGCCTGTTCAACACGGGCAATTACCATTTGTGCAATTCTTTCTTGCGGTTGAATTGTGTAAGCCTCATTTGAAACATTCACGATAGGAACGCAAACTTCCCCACGATAATCTTCATCAATCGTACCGACACAGTTAATCAAAGTGATTCCGTGTTTGATTGACATGCCTGAACGTGGTCTGATTTGAGCCTCAAAACCGTGTTCTAGTTCGATTTTCAAACCTGTAGGGATTAATTTTCTCTCTAACGGTTTCAATTCGATAGGTTCTTCAATCGCAGCACACAAGTCCATGCCTGCAGCACCTTCCGTTTTGTATTCAGGCAAAACCTTGTTATGCGGTAATTTTTCAATTTTCAATACTGTCATTAAATTTTCCTTTCTTAATTCCTAAACGGCTTTAATTTCTTCCTCAACTTTTGCCAAAATTTCATCTAATTTTGAAGCGTCTTTCACGCCGCCTTGTGCAAAATTAGGTCTTCCGCCACCGTTAGCACCCGTAAATCTTGCGATTTCGCCAACGATTTTACCTGCGTTAATACCTTTTTTAACAAAATTATCTGAGACTTTAACCGCAACAGTTGTATTTGCAGCCAAAACGATTACGCTGTCACCGAGTTTGTTAGACAAATATTCCAAACCGATTTTCACGCCCAAAGGTTTCAAGTCTGCAACTTTTGAAATAAACAACTTTCCACCGTCAATATCTTGTGCTTTTGAAATAAATGAAGCAAATTTATGACGAGTATTTTCTTCTTGCAATTTTTCGATTTGTTTAGAAAATTCTTTATTTTCTTCCTGCAATTTTTCAACTCTTTCAAAAACTTCATCATAATGAGATTTGAATTTTGCGGACAATTTATCGATTTCAGCGGATTTTGCGTTCAAATACTTAATTGCAGCATCCGCAACAACAGCCTCGATACGTCTTGTACCGGCAGCAATCGCACTTTCAGATACGATTTTAACCAATCGCAAATCTTTTAATTGTCTTGCGTGAGTACCTGCACAAAATTCTTTTGAAATACAGCCGTTTTCGTCTTCGATTGAAACGACACGAACTTCATCACCGTATTTTTCACCAAACAAGGCGGTTGCACCTGTCATTTCGGCTTCTTTTATGCCCATAACCTTTGTATTAACGGCATAATTTCCGCCAATCCATTTATTCATAAGGTCTTCGGTCTTTTTAATTTCTTCAGGAGTCATTGCTCTTGAGAAAGTGAAGTCAAAACGCATTCTGTTTTCTTCAACGTAAGAACCTGCCTGTTTAACCTCATCACCGACTACCTTAATCAAAGCAGCCTGCAACAAGTGAGCGGAAGTGTGGTGAACTCTGATTTGTTCACGTTTCGGAAGGTCAATTTTTGCACTCACAACATCTCCGATTTCAACTTCGCCGTTTAGAATTTCGCAACGGTGAACGTACAAATCGTTTACTTTGAAAGTTGTCAAAACTTCAGCCTTCAATTTCGGACTTTCGATAATACCGCTATCACCGATTTGTCCGCCGCATTCGGCATAGAACGGAGTTTTGTCAAGAACGATATCTACAAAGCCTTCGCCTTCAACCTGTGCCAAGATTTTAGCACCTTCAACTTCGTTTTCCGTATATCCTACAAAGTTTGTTGAACCTACTTCTTTTTCGATTTTTGCGTATTTCATATCGCCCGTTACACTGATTTTAGCGGTTGCGGCTTTTGCTCTTTCTTTTTGTTCCAGCATTGCCTTTTTAAATCCTGCTTCATCAACCTTCAAACCGTTTTCTTGAGCGATTTCGTTAGTCAATTCAAAAGGAAAACCAAAAGTATCGTACAATTTGAAAGCACTTTCCCCGTCAATATCTTTTTTAGCGGAGATAAATTCGTCAAGCATTTTGTAACCTCTATCCAAAGTTTTTGCAAAACGTTCTTCTTCTTTTTTAATTGTATCAATAATTTTTTGTTTATTCTTAACCAAATCAGGATAAGCTTCGCCGTACAAATCAACGATTACATCCACCAATTTGTACAAGAACGGCAATTCCATACCCAAAATTTTGCCGTGACGTAACGCTCTACGCAAAATCATACGCAATACATAACTTCTGCCTTCATTTCCCGGAATAACACCGTCAGAAATCAAGAAAGAAACACATCTTGCGTGGTCTGTGATAATTCTTAGAGAAATATCCGTTTTTTCTGATTTTTTGTAAGGAACGCCACACATTTCGGAAACTTTATCCATAATAGGTTTTAGCAAATCAGTTTCAAAGGTTGAAGCAACGCCTTGACAAACCATTGCGATACGTTCCAAGCCCATGCCTGTATCAACGTTCTTCTTACCCAAAGGTGATTGATTGCCTTCTTCATCCTGATAAAGTTCGGTAAATACCAAGTTCCAAATTTCAACCCATCTGTCGCATTCGCAAGTATCAATACCGCAATTAGGGTCATCACATTTGTATTGTTCGCCTAAATCGTAATGAATTTCAGAACATGGACCGCAAGAACCTGAAGCACCCGGAGGTCCCCAGAAGTTATCCTTTTTACCTTTTCTTTTAATTCTTTCGGCAGGAACTCCGACACTTCTCCAAATATCGTACGCTTCGTCATCAGTTTCAAAAATCGTAATCCACAATCTGTCTTTATCAAGTTTCAAAACTTCCGTAACAAATTCCCAAGCCCAAGGGATAATTTCTTTTTTATAGTAATCACCAAACGAGAAATTACCTAACATTTCAAAAAAGGTATGGTGGCGTGGAGTTCTTCCAACGTTTTCGATATCAGAATCCTTACCGCCCGCTCTTGCACATTTTTGGCAAGAAGTTGCTCTTGCAGGTTCGTAAGGGCAAGGTTGAATACCTAAAAATATAGGCAAAAATTGCAACATTCCAGCTGTTGTCAACAATACCGTAGGATTGTCAGGTACTAAGCTTGAACTTTCAACAACCGTATGTTGACGTTTATTTTTAAAATAATCTAAGTATAATTTTCTTATTTCATTTCCTTTTAACATAAACTAATTCCTCTAATCATATCTATCTCAATCAAAATTATACAATAAACATGGTTTCTGAAACATTTTGCCCGCCCTAAAATTTTCTTAACAATATTAATAAAGGGCTTGCTTGAGAGTAACTCTCATCTGTTAAAATAGAAGAAAATGAGGATTAAAATGTTTATAAAAAAGATTTGTTTATCACTAATAGCGTTAACAACACTTGCAAATTGTATGACTTTTGCAAATGTAAATAATCAAAAGGAAAGTAAACCTATGAAAAAAATAGTTCAAACAGCAGGACGTACGCAACTCGGAGACTTTGCACCGGAATTTGCACATTTTAACGATGATATTTTATTTGGCGAAAACTGGAACAATACCGATATTGATGTAAAAACCCGTTCGATAATCACGGTTGTATCATTGATGTCACAAGGTTTAACGGATAATTCTTTAAAATACCACCT
>CAVKDD010000141.1:0-4650 GCA_963654845.1 Acutalibacteraceae bacterium
GAGCAAGTCATATTCTTGTAAAAACAGAAGATGAAGCAAAAAAACTGTATGATGAAATCAAAAACGGTGCATCTTTTGCTGAAATCGCAGAAGCAAAATCACTTTGTCCTTCAGGTCAAAACGGCGGGGATTTGGGATTTTTCGGCAAAGGAATGATGGTTAAACCGTTTGAAGATGCTGCATTTTCTCTTGAATTAGGTGAAATTTCTCAACCTGTTCAAACTCAATTCGGTTGGCACTTAATCCAATTAACAGGTAAAAACTAAGATGGAAAATATTACGGTTATAAAAAATTTCATGGCGGACAACAAGTTAAATTATTTGTTGGTAAATTCGACTAACAAATTTTTGGTTGAATATAACACGCTACAAGAAAATTCCAGATACAAGGTGACTAATTTTTCGGGTTCGACAGGCGAAGCTCTCGTGACACCTGAAACGATTTACCTTTTTGTTGACGGAAGATACCATATTCAAGCAGACCTTGAGGTCAACCATGAAATCGTAACCGTAGTAAAACTAAACGGAACGCAATCACAATTAAATGAAATTCTTGCACGAGTTCCACAAGAGGAAACTTTGGGAATCTTCTCTCAAAAAGTTTCGCTAAACACCTATAATTTGCTAACTTCTCAACGCAAAACAAAACTTTTGCCGTTTGACCCGTTGGATTGCGAAATTTCAAACCAAGACCCGAATAAAGAAGATATTGAGTTGGACCTTTCTTTGACAGGAATTTCAACGGAAGACAAAATTAAAAAGATTACGCAAAACTTAAAAGACGGCGAAAGCATTTATTTGACAGATTTAGACGAGGTTTCTTATTTATATAATATGAGAAATTTCTCACAAAACTTTTCGGCAAAAATCAAGGCTCGAGCAATAATTAAAAAAGATAGCAACACATTATATAAATGCAAGGATTTTGAAAAACTTGAACAGGATTTAAAAAATCTCAAAGGCACGGTTTTTGTTGATAAAAATTCGATTAATGCCTACGATTACGCACTGATTGAAGATAGGGCAAAAATTTTGACCACAAATCCCGTAAAAGAGATGAAGGCTCAAAAAAATGACACAGAACTTGAACATCTGAAATCGGCTTTTGCTCGTACTGACAAAGCCGTAAAAGCAACCAGAGAATTTATTTTAAATAATGATAATATTTCAGAATACGACATCGCAAAGCATTTGGAAGAAGAATTTTATAAAAACGGGGCAAAGGGGTTGAGTTTTAAATCTATCGTTGCGAAGGACAAAAATTCGGCACTTGCACATTATTCAAAATCGTCAAAAGACGAAATCGTAACAGACGGTTCGCTTGTTTTGATTGACTGTGGCGGGTATTTTGAAGGCGGCTTGGCTACGGATATCACAAGAGTTTTTGTAAAAGGGGAGCCGACAAAATTGCAAAAAGAGATTTACACACTTGTATTAAAAGCCTTTTTGAATGCTTATAATTACGCAAAAACGCATCTTGAAAGACCTTTCACGGGCTTTGACGTTGACAGTGTCGTGCAAAAACTGTTTAGCGAAAACGATACGCAAGGTTTTGTTTTTAATCACGGATTGGGACACGGAATTGGGATAAATGTTCACGAATTTCCGCCGAGATTGAGCAAACACAAAACCTCAAAAGTCGAAATTAAAGACGGAATGTGTTTTTCTATCGAACCGGGATTATACAAAGAGGGCTTTTTCGGGGTAAGACTGGAAAATTCCTGCTATTACAAGGAAAACGACATTCACTCTTTTGTAAAAATGAATTATGAGAAAAAGTTGATTGATTTTTCTATGTTGACGGAACAGGAAAAAGTTTGGCTTGAAGAATTTGAGGTGTTGTAATGGAAATAACAAGCGTTAATAATGAATTGGTAAAAAATACGGTAAAATTACAACAAAAAAAATACCGAAATAATGAGAAAAAGTTTTTGCTTGAAGGCTACAAGGCAATCAGGGAAGCGTTTGACGCTGATATCACGTTAGAACACGTTTTTGTGAGCAAAAATAAAATTAATGAGTACGAATTTTGCAAAGACCTTTTGATAGAAGCTTCCGAACCTGTTTTGAAAAAGATTTCCACAACAGACTCAACTCCTGAAGCGGTTGCTGTCGGGGTACAAAAGATTTTTGATATTAAAGATTTAAAGAATGTGCAAAAGGTGGTTTTGCTTGAAAACATTAAAGATTCGGGCAATTTGGGAACGATTTTAAGGTCGGCGGTTGCGTTTGGAGCAGATGCGGTGGTGTTGTTCGGGGATTGCGTTGACATTTACAACCCTAAAACTGTTCGGGCATCTGTCGGAAATCTTTGGAAACTTCCGATTGTACAAATAAAAGACATTGAAACCTTTAACAAAACTTTCAAAAATTTTAACAAAATTGCGACTTTGCCGAGAAGTAAAAATTTGCTAAAAACTTACAAAATAACCCTTCCTGCTGTTGTAATGTTTGGGAGCGAGGCGGACGGTTTGACTGACGAATTGATAAAATTGTCAGATGATTCCGTCAAAATCGAAATGTCACCAAAGGTGGAATCCTTGAACCTTGCGACTTCGGTTTCAGTGATTTTGTATGAGTTGTTTTAATTAGGGTTAAAAGATATGGAAACGGAATTGGAAAAACATTCACAAATTGCGGCAAATTATTTCAAAAACGGATATAACTGTGCTCAGTCGGTGTTTTTGACGTATGCAAAAGATTTCGGAATTGATGAAACTATGGCGTTGAAATTGTCTTCCTCATTTGGTGGGGGTATGGGCAGATTAAGAGAGGTTTGCGGAGCAGTCAGTGCAATGTTTATGGTGGCAGGGCTTGCGAAAGGTTACACAGAACCTAATAACGACACGGTCAAAGCCGAACATTATAAACGAATACAAAAACTTGCACAACAGTTTAAAGAAAAACACGGCACAATAATTTGTCGAGAACTTTTAGGAGAAACGGACGGTAAAGACACTTCATTTGTTCCGTCAAAACGTACGGCAGAATACTACACAAAACGCCCGTGCGAACAATTTATTAAAGAGGTTTGCGATATTCTTGATGAAAAGTTATAACTTACTTTGCATTTCTCGCAGCATAACTACGCACACCTAAAATTTTCTTTGAGGCTGCATAATGTCTTTCCCAAAAGTCCACCATTTCTTGAGCATCTTCTTTACTTATACCGTTCAATTCAGAAATCTCTTTTGTATGGTAGTTGTATTTGAACAGGTCTGCCTTCTTCTTGGTTGAGCTAAAAATACCACTATCAACATTAATTTTGCCAAAATTATCTTTAAATTTTTGCAAATTTAACACAAATTCTTTAGGAAAACATGTCGGATAGTTTTTACCTTCAACAAACTTAAAACTAGAAGTCATTTCAAAACGGTTATGAGGATTGTCCAAATCACGAGAGCGATACTCCATGTTTAGCTGCATAGTCTTTGGAGTTAAGTTCGGCAGGCAACTAGGGTCACCAAAATCTATATAATCACGAGAAAGCTTAAGTTTTTTCCCACATATATTTACATATTCTGGAGTTTGCATACGATCAGCTTCTTTATCTGGAATAATCATAGTTGCATCCATGCTTCCACCTCTAACATTATCTCTTGGAAGTGGAAAATCATCCCAGCTATGCCAAACCTCTGTATCCTTACCATTTATGCTCAACTTTCGAAGTTTATCATTCATTTCCGAAAAGTCATAGCTTTTATCAACAACAGTTTCACCATCTTTAACAATTTTAGAATTAGTCAAAAATCCGTTTTCAAACGTCATTGTCACATTTGAACCGTCTTTTTTAGTATGTACGAGTTCACCTGTATAGCGTTCACCGTCTTTTGTTATGGCTACACCTTTACGGAAAATATTGCCTTCTTGTCTGAATTTTTCTAATGTATTATTTAAAGCCTGAGTAGCACCTTCTTGCAAATCGTCTGTCAAATTATTTACTTTACTGCTGCCACGCCCTCTCAATAAGATACCCGCAGCAACAACACCTGCCAAAGCAGTCGCACCAAGTGCAATCTTTGTAGCATTTTTCTTTGCCCAATCTTTATAGTTTACGTTTTTATCAGTATCAGCAGCAGGAGTTTCGCCTTTAAAATCAGGCTTTTCCATTGCTTTATTTTGATTAATTTGACTACTACCGAATTTTGGCAAATTTACAGAACTTATCATGCTATTTTCCTTATTTTCCGCTACACATATATATATAAAGAAAAACAAGAAGATTTTTGCTAAAAGCTCGTGACTTTACAACAAAAATTTTACATTAAGTAACAATTACGGCAAAGTCGGATGTTCGTTGAAACTGTACCCGCCATTTGTAACCTCAAGCAATGTCTTCATTGGGATTTCTTTCTTTTTATACTGTTCTTCAAGTTTTTTGTAGTTTTCAACGTCAACATTTCGCTCCGCTAACAATTCATTATTAAACGAACTGTAAATCTTGATTTTGTTGGCTTCCGTCAAATATTTCTCGTTTGAACTCAAATCCTTTTTAGAAATTTTATTTGTTTCGGTAAGTTTCACAAAAACGTAACTTTCGGTCGTAACAAACAAATTTTTCTTCGCTTTTGCAGACAAGCCGTTCCAAACAGTCGGCGAAATATAGAATTTATACTCATTATCGGTAAGTTCAATATTATCATAACGAGC
>CAVKDD010000142.1:0-4637 GCA_963654845.1 Acutalibacteraceae bacterium
TACTCCTGATTACAGGCACATTGCAGAAAATATCTTATTAAGAAATAATTTCAAAAAAATTACGAAATTGCTAAACGGCGGAGCAACAAGAAAAGACAGTTCCTACATTGCAATTTCTTCAATCGAAGACGAAGAAGCAAATGTTCTGATTCACGATTGTGCAAGACCGTTTTTGACTGAGCAAATCATTGACGATTGCGTGAAAGCATTAGACAAATACAGTGCCGTTGACGTTGCAATCCCGTCAGCAGATACAATTATTAAAGTTAAAGACGGAATTATTGACGGTATTCCTGATAGAGCAAGCCTTATGAGAGGTCAAACTCCGCAATGTTTCAAATTGTCACTAATCAAAAAAGCCCACGAAATGTCAAAAGGTGACAACAATTTCACGGACGATTGCGGACTTATCGTAAAATACAACCTTGCAGACGTTTGTGTTGTTGCAGGTTCGGGGGAAAACATCAAAATTACTTATCCGGAAGACATTTTTATGGCTGACAGATTGTTCCAAATCAGAAGTGCGATTTATCCCGAAAAAACTTCTTTAGACAAAATCAAAGACAAAGTTATCGTAATTTTTGGCGGAACAAGCGGAATCGGAAAATGTATTGTAGATTTAGCCCAACAATACGGAGCAAAGATTTACTCAGCCTCAACAAGGCTCGGTTGTGACATCACAAAATATGAAGACGTTTGCGAATTTTTAGAAAAAGTCTATAAAGAAAATAACAAAATTGACTACATTATAAACAGTGCGGGAATTTTGAAAATGGGCAAATTATTAGACCGAGAAATTGACGATATCAGAAAAGATATTGAGATTAATTATGTCGGCTCAATCAATGTTGCAAAGGCTTCAATTCCTTACCTAAAGGAAACTAAAGGCGGCTTGTTATTATTTGCCTCAAGTTCTTACACTCGTGGCAGAGCCTTGTATTCGACATACTCTTCAACCAAAGCGGGCATTGTAAACCTTGCTCAAGCACTTGCTGAAGAACTGACTTCAGACAACATCAAAATCAACGTTATCAACCCTGAAAGAACCGCTACACCGATGAGATTTAAGGCGTTCGGTCAAGAACCCGAAGGCAGCCTTCTTCAACCTGAAATCGTTGCGGAAGCAAGTTTGAAAACTTTGCTTTCAGATTTGACAGGACAAGTAATTGACGTGAGAAGGGACAGATAAAATGGGAATTTTACAAACAGTATTTGAATTGACTAATGTAGATGGTGTCAAGGTTTTGACTATTTTAGGCATGAAATTTAAACTGAAAAAGAAAAATAAAGACGACAAAAAATACATTTTAGAACCGATTTATTGCAATTTTGTAAACCGTTTTTGCAAGGTCAAAAAGAATAAAATCGTGTTTATAAACTTTATGAATTGGCAATTTGCAGACAATCCGAAATATTTGGCGGAAGAGTTCTTAACTCGTGATATTAAGGATTTGGATTTGGTTTGGTTCACCAATAAAAATACTGATTTGTCGCTTATTCCGCAAAATTTAAGAACGGTAAAATATACGTCTTTTAGGGCGTTATACGAATTTATGACCGCAAAAGTTTGGGTGGTCAATGCTAATCCGTTTTTGATGCTTAAAAAAGGTGCGAAAAAAGCGAAAGAAACCCTTTGTATGCAGACTTGGCACGGCACAATGGGAATTAAACAGGAAAGTGCGGCGGCTCAAAAGGCTTACGAAGAATTGGGCTGGACAAAATGGCAAAAATTGTCCGCTTCAATGTATGATTACATTTTTACGGACAGTGAATTTGAAAAAGAAAAATACAAAACCGCTTTTTGGGGCAACGGCGAAATCTTGAAATACGGCGTTCCGAGAGATAAATATTTTTTCACCAATCATTCTGATTTTGCACAAAAAATCAAAGAATATTACAATATTCCGCAAGAAAACAAAATTTTACTTTACGCTCCGACTTGGAGAGTGGATAAAAGATGTAATGTGTATAATATCGACATTAAACTTTTGAAAAGAAGTCTGAACAAACGTTTTGGCGGGAATTGGTCAATCTTAATCAGAAGTCATGTACAGATGAAAAAGAATATTTTTAACGCACTTTATGACAAAGACGAAATCGTCAATGTTGCGACATATCCTGATATGCAGGAATTGATGCTCGCTGCTGATGCGTTGATTACGGATTACAGTTCATGCCTGTCAGAATATGTAATTTTGAAAAAGCCGTCATTTATTTATGCGTCTGATATCAAAGATTTTGAACAGGGTTTTGCTTACCCGATTACAGATTTGCCAAGTCCCGTTGCTACGGATAACGGGGAATTGAGCGAAGCGGTTTTGAACTTTAATCAAGAAAATTACAACCAAAAGGCTGACAAATTTTTATCACAAATGGGCTTTTGTGATGACGAAAATTCTTGCAAAAGAATTGTTGATTTTATTCTGAACAAAATGGAGCAAACAAAATAAGATGACAGATTACGCTTTATATTCATTTGATATTTTTGACACGGTTATAACCCGAAAAGTCGCACAACCTCGTGGGATTTTCGCAATAATGCAATACGAACTTTGCAACAACGAAAAGTTTAAAGATTTTCCGCAAGAAGTAAAGGTCAATTTCTTCAAACACCGTACCAATGCCGAATATCGCCAACGAAAATTGAATTATTTGGCAAAGGACGACAAAGACATAACTTTTGACCAAATTTATCAAGATATAAAAGATAATTGCTATCTGTCAGATGCTCAAATCGAGCAGTTAAAAGACTTGGAACTTCAAACAGAATTTGACAATATTCTTCCGATTGAAGAAAATGTGCAAAAAATAAATGCACTTATCAATCAGGAAAAACGTGTCGTTTTGATTTCCGATATGTATTTGCCCGAAGATTTTATCAGGAAATTATTGACAAAAACTCAATTACCAAACGATATAAAAATTTACTTGTCGTCTGTTGTCGGGTTCAAAAAAGAAACAGGCGAAATGTATTCTTACGTTCAAAAACAGGAAAAAGTCGATTTTGATGATTGGTATCACTTAGGCGACAATGAGTATGCGGATTACAAACAGGCTCTTTATGCGGGTATAAATTCCGAATTATACCATTATGTTGAATTAAAAACGTACGAAGATAATATTCTCAGAGGTCAATTTGATTCACCGTTTGTTCAACTTACGATAGGTTGTGCGAAAAATTTGAGATTGCAAAATTATAAAAAATCGGACAAATTCGATTTGGGCGTTTCACTTGCAGGACCTATATTTTACCCGTATGTTTCATGGCTTATCGAACAGGCTCAAAAAAGAGGGATTAAACATTTATATTTCTTGGCTCGAGACGGATATATTTTGCAAAAAATCGCAGATATTATCATAAAAGAACAAAATTTAAACCTGAAAACTCAATATGTTTACGGGTCAAAAAAGGCTTGGCGATTGCCTTCGCTCACATTAGAGAACAAAACTTTAAAAACACAATTTGTTGAAACTTTATGTTGGACACCGAAAAAACTCGACAAATTGTTAGGTTTGACACGAAAAGAACTTTGCGAAATTTTGCCAAAAGAATTTCATTGCTACAACCACACAATGAGCGAACGCAGAACAAATAAACTTAAGAAATTTTTAAACAACGATGACAGGTGGCTGAAACTCGTGATTGAACGCAATTCTGCAAAAAGAGAAATTGCTAAACGTTATTTGAAACAACTGTCTGACGAAGTAAACGGCGAACGCTTTGCATTTGTTGATGTTGACGGCACAAGATTTACCATGAACTGTATGAGTTCAATCATGAGAGAGGTTTATCAGGGCGAACTCAATGCCTTCTATTTGACAAGTACACCGACTGTTTTTGCACCGATTGAGATAAATTATTATCATTTTTATGCGTTGAAAAAATCTTTGGTCGGGCATGTCATGGAACTTCTTGCAAGAGCTCCACACGGTCAAACGCTCGGTTATGAAGAAAAAGACGGACGAATGGTTCCGATACTTGAACAAACTTCACAAAAAATCTTTGAGGATTGGAAATTTGACGAATATATAAACGGAATTGAAGAATTTGCAAAGGCATGCCACGAATATAAACAGGATTTCCCTGAAATTGTTGTAGAAAACCAACAAATCATGGAACGTTATATCTATTTTATGGCTCGTGATGTCGATAAAGACACCGCAAACCTGCTTGGAAACATCGTTCACAGTTTGTACGGAACGGAAAAACAAGAGTTTGCACCGAAAATCGGAGTTTTTGCTGCGTTGAAATATTTGATTACCAATAAAATCGCATCAGAAAACGTTTTATACTCAAAGGTTCGCTCAAATTGTTTCATTCAAAAAATCTTGGAATACAGAATGGCTCACCCTGATTTGCGAAAAGAAATGATTAATTTATTTATCCACAAACGCAGACGTCAAGCGACTTTGACACTACTTGGAGTTAACTTTGAATTTGGCGAAATATTTTTCCCTAAAAAGTCAAAAAATAATTAAAAATTATTCCTCGCAAAGATAAAATTTAGCCATTTTGAGTATTGCATTTTTTCACTATTCGTAGTAGAATAAATTTTGCGATAGAGATTAGTTGGGGTTGAGAATGCTGGTTTCATCAATTAGTTATATAGATATTACTAATAAAAATAAATCTGCAC